>JAUXBJ010000345.1 GCA_030619425.1 bacterium | reverse complement strand
GTTGAAACGTCTAAGTTTACTGTCAAAAAATACATTAAGTACAGCGTTTTAGCCCGGAAGTTGGTAGCACAAACTAAAGAATTTTCAGAGTTATATGTGGACAAGAGCTAACCATCGGGTGCACGCAGACCGCGAGCAAGCGCCTGGTTTTTCTTTGAGCATCGCGGCGCGGCTGGTGACCCAGGTCGTTAGCTGTACAAACACAAACCTGAAAAAGGAGGTCTGATATGAGTAACGAAAGCAAGTGCCCGGTAACGGGCAGAACCAGCAAACAAGTAACCGGCGGCGGCAAGACGAACCAGGACTGGTGGCCGAATCAGGCAAATCTTGACATTCTGCACCAGCATTCTTCCCTGAGCAATCCGATGGGCGAGGAATTCAACTATGCCGAGGAATTTAAGAAGCTCGACTATGATGCCCTGAAGAAGGATATCTATGAACTGATGACCAACTCGCAGGAGTGGTGGCCGGCCGACTGGGGACACTACGGTCCGCTCTTCATCCGCATGGCGTGGCACAGTGCTGGCACCTACCGCATGAGCGATGGCCGCGGGGGCGCGGGAGCCGGCAACCAGCGTCTGGCACCTCTCAACAGCTGGCCGGACAATGTAAATCTTGACAAGGCGCGCAGGCTGCTTTGGCCGATCAAACAAAAGTACGGTAATAAGATCTCCTGGGCCGACCTTATGATCCTCGCCGGTAACTGCGCGCTGGAGTCAATGGGATTCAAGACCTTCGGTTTCGCCGGCGGACGCGAGGATGTCTGGGAGCCGGAGAAGGATATTTACTGGGGAACCGAGAGTGAATGGCTTGGTGATAATCGCTATTCGGGTGACCGTAATCTCGAGAACCCCCTCGCGGCTGTGCAGATGGGCCTGATCTACGTGAACCCAGAAGGGCCGAACGGCGAGCCGGATGCGGTGGCTTCGGGTCGCGATGTCCGCCAAACCTTCGCCCGCATGGCAATGAACGACGAGGAAACAGTTGCGCTCGTCGCTGGCGGACACACGTTTGGCAAGTGCCATGGCGCGGGCGACGCTGCCCAGGTAGGCCCGGAACCGGAGGCTGCCCCCATTGAGGAGCAGGGTCTCGGCTGGAAGAGCCTGTTCAAAAGCAAAAAAGGAAATGACACGATCTCCAGCGGCATTGAAGGGCCCTGGAATTTCACCCCCACCAAATGGGACATGGGCTATTTCGACACCCTGTTCGGCTACGACTGGAATCTGGTGAAAAGTCCCGCTGGAGCCCAACAGTGGATTCCAGCCGATCCAGACGCTTTGGTTCAAAGCGCCCACGATCCGTCCGTGAAGCAGCCGCCCATCATGACCACGGCAGACCTCTCGCTGCGAATGGATCCGGTCTATAAGCCCATTGCCAAACGCTTCCACGAAAACCCCGAGGAGTTTGCAGATGCTTTCGCCCGAGCGTGGTTCAAGCTCACCCATCGAGACATGGGCCCGCGCTCGCGCTATCTCGGCCCGGAAGTGCCTGAAGAGGAACTGATCTGGCAGGACCCGGTTCCCGCAGTCGATCATGATCTGATTGACACGCAGGACATCGCTGACCTCAAGGGCAAGATCATCGCTTCGGACCTGACCATCTCAGAACTGGTCTCGACTGCTTGGGCGTCGGCATCCACGTTCCGTGGCTCCGACAAGCGCGGCGGGGCCAACGGGGCGCGTATTCGTCTTACGCCACAAAAGGACTGGGAAGTCAACCAGCCCGAGCAACTGGCGAAGGTGCTTGAAATCCTCGATGGCATCCAGAAGACATTCAACGACGCGCAATCCGGCGGTAAAAAAGTTTCGCTCGCCGACTTGATTGTCTTGGGTGGATGCGCAGGTGTGGAGCAAGCGGCGAAGAATGCCAATCACGATGTAACTGTCCCCTTCACGCCTGGGCGCACTGATGCCTCGCAGGAGCAAACAGATGCGGCGTCTTTCATTGTCCTGGAACCGAAAGCCGATGGATTCCGCAACTACCAGAAAACCAAATATGCCGTAACGGCGGAGGAGATGCTGGTCGACCGGGCGCAATTGTTGACACTGACCGCTCCTGAGATGACCGTTCTCGTTGGCGGCATGCGTGTCTTGAATGCCAACTTCGGTCAGTCCCGGCACGGCGTCTTCACCGAGCGGCCAGAGACACTCACCAATGACTTCTTCGTGAGTCTGCTCGACATGAGCACGACGTGGAAGGCAACTGCGGAAGACGATGACGTGTTCGAGGGTCGTGATCGCGCAACGGGCGAACTCAAGTGGACCGGCACCCGTATCGACCTCATCTTCGGTTCGAACTCCCAACTCCGGGCATTGTCGGAAGTCTACGGATGTGAGGACTCCCAGGAGAAGTTAGTGCATGACTTTGTAGCGGTGTGGGACAAGGTAATGAACCTTGACCGCTTCGAGATCGGTTAACATTGTGTACGTTCGCCACAATGTAGCTTCATCCCATTCGAGTTCGTTGGTGCGTAAGCAATATATCCCGGGATGAGTTAACCGGGAGCCCTCTAGCGGTTTTTGTTTCCAGGTTATGCTGGTTACCGTGGTTCCTGTTCCATCCAGGCTTAAGTCTATTTGATAGTGTTGTCCGATCCCTCTATTTTTCTCCTTCAGACGACCTATACGCTCTAAAACTTTATCTTGTTTTTTGATCCCATGAGGCTTGGTAAGACTGTCGGAAATTTTCTGTAAACCAGCTTCAAAACGATCGGCAAAACGCCTTGTAATGGCTTCTTCTTTTGCTTGTCGTTGCTCAGAGTGACAATAGAGCCGTGCTTCGCTGTTCTCTTTGTTGATGACTTTATGGATTTTGAGGGTATGATTCGATGCGGTTGAGATCTCTACAGCCTGTTCGGTATCGAAGCTACGAGTTCGTTCGCGGCTGACCACCAGATATCGGTATAGCAGCAGGACAGGGTCAAATCTTTATCCTTGACAGAAAGATTGCCTCTTCCAATATCGACTTTCCAGCCACACCTCAAACGAAAGCTTTATCGCAAAGTACGTGTAACATCCTATTAATCACAAATCACTTTTGGGTGCAATACCTATTTTGTGGTTTTAACTCAAAATAATTCAGTGTTGTCCGGTTAGAGATTTGCCTGCAATTGGTTTCAATTTGGTGAACTCAAATAATATACGCATTGGTGGTGTTGCAGATTCCTGGCTCTTGAGATCCTGGCAATTATTTTTCTCATTCTTTTCTCAGTAACCGGTTCAACTCGCCGACAGCATATAGGGGTAGAGAGAGCAGCTCAAAGGATATAGTTTGATTTTCCCCGGCTATCGGTACCTGAGAGATAACACTTTGTCGGCTGGGTTGATTGGTGTCAAAACGGATCGCCTTGATTGATTTTCCTAAAGCCGCAAATTGGTGTAATGAACGCAAACTTCCGCTGCGTCCCGCCTTAACCTCTATGGGAAAAATATCTGAACCACTGGAAATGACATAGTCGACTTCGGCGTTACTCTTG
>JAUXBJ010000188.1 GCA_030619425.1 bacterium | reverse complement strand
TGAGAATACAGACGGAGTTTCTCGCAGGCTTTCGCTTTGGAGTTGACATAGGTTGCCGAAGCCGGATCATCACCAACCAACACGGCAGCCAGTCCCGGTTGGATACCGCGCTCGGCCAAAGCCGCGATTCGCTGCTTCAGCGCCTTGCGCACCGTCTTGGCAACTTCTTTGCCATCAATAATCTGAGCCGTCATAGATGAACTAATAGTTTACGGGTCCTGGAGGAGTTGCTCCGGTGTGAATTTCTCCAAATCGAAGTCGATCCGGAGCCGTTGAAACTCTTCAGCGCGACCGGACTCAGGATCGATGCGGACCAGCGCGCCCGACAGCTTCACATCGTCGGAAGCCGTAGTGAATCGTTTCGGCATCCCGGTCAGAAAGCGTCCCAAAGCCGGACCTGTTTCCATACCGATAATCGAATCGTGTGGGCCGGTCATACCGGCGTCGGTAATGTAGGCTGTCCCGCGCAGGGTTATGCGGTCATCGACCGTCTGGACATGGGTGTGTGAACCGATCACAGCGGAGACCTTGCCGTTGAGATAAAATCCCATGGCCTGTTTCTCAGAGGTGGCTTCGGCATGAAAATCGACAATGATCACATTGGTCTGCTTAGACACAAAGTCAACTTCGCGGCGGCCGACCTGGAAGGGGCAGTCGATTTCCTTCATGTAAGTACGCCCTTGCAGGTTGATGACACCCACTTTTACGTCGTTGACGGTATCGACATGGGAGCCGCGACCGGGGCAGCCATACGGATAGTTGGCCGGGCGCAGGAGTTTCGGCTTCCGCTCAAAGTATTCGAGGATGGCGACCCTGTCCCAGATATGGTTGCCCGAGGTCTGGAGATCAATACCGTAAGTGAAAGCCTTGATCGACATCTCAGGAGTAATACCAAAACCACCGGCGGAATTCTCGACATTGGCCACCACGTAATCAACCTTGTATTTCTCTCTGAGCGGTTTGATCATGTGCGCGCAGGCCTGTCGTCCGGCTTTCCCGCAGACATCGGCTACATAGAGGATAGTGAAAAGAGACATTCAGCAAGCTTTCTAAGGTGGAATGAATCCCTTCCCAAACCGCTCGCTTCCACCATTTGCTGAGCGGCGGCAACAACTAAGGGTGGAGTTTAATAAAACTCCACCCCGTTGGCAACTCTGCGGCTGCAAATAATCAGCTATTTCGCGTATTCAGTGGAGCGTCTTTCTCTAATTACGGTCACCTTGATCTGGCCCGGATACTGCATTTCGCTTTCTATCTTGGTTGCGATATCACCGGCCAGGATGCTGCTGGCCAGGTCATCCAGCGTCTCATGCTCCACAATCACCCGCACTTCACGCCCGGCCTGAATGGCGTATGCCTTGGACACACCCATGAAACTATCGGCCAGCTCCTCCAGTTGCCGAAGTCGCTTGATGTAAGCCTCGAGAGGCTCGCGACGGGCGCCCGGTCGCGCCCCGGAAATGGCGTCGGCGGCTTGCACCAGAATCGGATAAGGGCTCAACGGAGCCACGTCGCCATGGTGCGCCTCAACGGCATTGACGACGATATCAGTCTCGTTATACCGGCGTAGATAGTCGGCGCCGATCTGGGTGTGCGTGCCCTCGGTTTCGCGGTCAATCGCTTTGCCAATATCATGTAGCAGGCCGCAACGTTTGGCAAGAACGGCATCCAACTCCAGTTCCGCCGCCATCAATCCACAAAGCATGGCCACTTCTTTGACGTGGACCAGGACGTTCTGTCCATAAGAAGTTCGGAACTTGAGCTTGCCCAACTGCTGCATACAGTCCGGGTTAAGCCCATGCACACCCAATTCGAAGCAGGCCTGCTCGCCGGCTTCACGGATGATCACTTCCATCTCCTTTTCCGACTTCTCCACCACTTCCTCGATGCGAGTAGGGTGGATGCGACCATCACTGATAAGTTTTTCCAGCGACATGCGACCGATTTCACGGCGAACCGGATCGTGCCCCGACAGGATGACCGCCTCGGGAGTATCATCGACGATTACATCAATACCGGTAGCAGTCTCGAAAGACCGAATGTTACGACCCTCACGTCCGATGATCCGTCCTTTCATCTCGTCGTTGGGCAGGCTGACCACCGATACGGTCGATTCAACCGTGTGGTCGGCGGCACAACGATAGATAGCGGACAGAATGATTTCCTTGGCTTCTTTGTTGGCCTCACGTTCGGCTTGATCCTTGATCTCTTTGATATGAGCGGCGGCGGCGACCTTGGCAGCATTGAACATGTTGTCCATGAGCAACTTCTTGGCTTCTTCCGGTGTCATCTGAGCGATCGTCTGAAGTTTCTCATTCTGGGTGTTTATGATATCCTCCAACTCGGCCTCACGCAGAGCGATACCCTTCTCACGGGTATGGGTACTCTTCTCGCGACTGACCAAATCCCGATCGCGCTGGTCCAGAACAGATACTTTTTGGGAAAGCCCGGCCTGGCCCTCATGGAGTTCTTTCTCGGCTGCCTCCAGCTCCCGACGTCTGGTCTCAGCCTTCTGTTCAAACTCTCCCTTACGTTTGAGCCATTCTTCTTTGGCTTCGAGGGTGGCCTCGCGACGCTTTATCTTAGCTTCGTTTTCCGACTCAGCGACTATTCGTTCGGCTTCAGACTTGGAGTGACTCAACTGATGCTCAACTGTGCGTCGAGCCATAGAGCGAGTCACAAAGTATGAAACCGCCGCGACAATCACCGCGATGGCAACGAAGATTACAACATCGTACATTACATCCTCCCGCCCGACTGCAGCAGCCGAACGCGTTATCTATTTATAAACAGTTGGGATTAGTAACTACGCGATGGACGTGGTAAATCGTTCGGGTCATACCTGCGAAACAGAGCGGTCAGGAAAGCTCGTGCTCCAGCTGGGTCAGAATACTGTCGGCTCGAGAGTTGAAGTGATGCTCGGCGCCGGCCAGCCGTTCGTTGGCCTCCATTAGTTCCGACGCTAACGACATGGCGGCCAGAATCGCGATCCGGTCACGACTACGAATACGATTGTCGCCGGCCGCTTCCTTCATTCTGGCATCCACGAAATCCGCCACCCTGGAAATATAGGATGGATCAGTTACCCCGGTGATAGGGTAATCCTCCCCAAATATGTTCACCACCACTTTGTTCTCACCACGCGTATCAGACATCATCAACCCGATATTCACCTAATCCGGTCGTAATTACTATCCTACCTATTAACAACAATTTACCTAAACAGCCAGACACCGTCAAGATAAAACTCAACCAGCCAGGTTTTCCAGTTCGTCCAGCCGATTAAGAACTGATTGCAATTTGGTCCGCACCGCCTCCGACTGATCTGCCGCCTTCAGCGACTGGCTCTTCTGCTGCTTGTCCAGTCCCGACATCTCAGCTTTGCGTTGGCGATTCTCGGCCTTGAGCGATGCGTTTTCTGATTTCAGGTTCTTGACCATCTCCAGAAGTTGGTCAACCTTTTGAGCGATCTGATCCAGAGTATCAGCCACGGCTATTTGTCCCTGATCTCGGCGTTAAACTCTTGCTCTAACTTAGCCACAACACGTCGTTGTGTTTCTTCTACTTGCTCGGTCGACAGACTACCGGATAGCGACCGATAGTTAATAGACAGAGCTATGGATTTTCTGCCCTTTTCAATCTGCTTGCCGGTGTAGAGATCGAAAACCTCCACCGACTCGGCCAACTCGCCGGCGGCTTTGCGAACGCATTCAATGATCTCCCCAGCCGGTATGGCCACATCGACCAGGATGGCCAAATCGCGCGGCGCTGCCGGATAGACAGCCAACGGCTCGAACTTGATGCGATCCTTGCGAGTGTCAATCAACCCCTCCAGATCGATCTCCGCTACTAGTACCGGCTCCTTGACGCCCAGAGCGCGTGCCTTGTCGGACGCAATGAGACCGGCCCAACCGACAGCCCGCCCCTCAGATTCGATCCTGAATGAAATCTCGTCATCGAGGAATGAGACTTTGTCAGGAATGAAATCGAAGTCGGGCCAGCGAAAGTGTTCAACCAGTCTCTGCAAAGCGCCGGTGAGGTCATGAAAGTCAAGCGGTCGCGCCGTCTCACGCCAGCCTTGTGGTGTGTTGCCTGATACGGTCAAAGCTAAGCGATCCGGCTCCCGCCAATCGGTGTCGTCACTACCCGCGAAGTAGACCTTGCCCAGTTCGAACAAACGCAGGTCGAGCACCCGGTGGGCCAGGTTGTGCGACACGGCCGCGAGCGCCGACGGCGCCAGCGAGTTGCGCATAATATCCAGTTCTTCGGAGACCGGATTCAGTATTCGCACCTGCGGCAAATCAGGATTGAATAACTTCGCAACCCGGCTCGAGCCAAGCCCGTGGTCCAGCATCTCATCAAATCCGCAAGCGGTCAAAACCCACCGCGCTTCACGGGCGAATTGATCCTCAGGCAGGGTGCGCGAGAAAAGCGGGCCGATGTTAGTGACCGAGTCCTCGATGCTGTCGAACCCTTCGATGCGAACAACCTCTTCGATCAAATCGATTTCGCGTTCCAGGTCGGGGCGGAAAGTCGGCGCTGTAACCACGAGTGGATCGTCGCCGGACACATGCAGTTCAAGGTCCGTCAATATCTGCTTCATGCGTTCGGCTGAGTAATTGCTGCCGAGTATGGCGTTGCAGCGCGCGGGACGAAACTCGATAGTGCGCGGTTCGATGCGCTTCGGGTAGCAGTCGACGATGCCTGCATGCACCTCTCCCCCACACAATTCGTGCATGAGTTGCGCCGCGCGGTTGAGGGCGTACTCGATGCCGTTGGGGTCGGCCCCTTTTTCAAAACGTGAGGATGATTCGGTCACTGTTTCCAATTTGCGACGGCTCTTGCGAATAACGCTGGGATTGAAATAGGCTGCTTCCAGGAGGATGTTGGTAGTATCGTCCTCTACCTCCGAATTGAGACCACCCATAACGCCGCCGGCTGCGACTCCGGATTTACCGTTTGTAATCAACAGGACCTGTTCATCCAGGCTATGTTCCTGTCCGTCCAGCGTCGAAAACTTCTCTCGGTCGTGGGCGCGCCGAACGACCACTTCATCCGAGCCGAAGCGGTCGAGATCAAAAGCGTGCAAGGGATGCCCGCACTCAAGCATGACCAGATTGGTGAT
>JAUXBJ010000197.1 GCA_030619425.1 bacterium | reverse complement strand
CCGACCATGAAGGTCGCCGGGTCTACTTCTGCTGTGAGGGATGTATCGACAAATTCGAGAAGGACCCTCAGAAGTACTTCACCCTTTTTGACAAACCGGCCGGTGACGAGGCAGTCAAGAAGGAAAAGGGTCACGAACAGGGGCACGAAGGGCACAACCACTAGTGATTGGGTTATTGAGGAATTGACATTATGACTGGTTCAGGCTCATTCATTGGCAGATTACTCGGTTTCATTCCGCGGCGTGGGGTGGGACTGATCGGATTCATTGTTCTGATCGCATTGACGTTTTCCCTCGGCTACCGGCTATCCGGCGACAATGGAACTCCGTCGTTGCAAGAACCTATGCCGGAAGGTCACGATCATGCCGCCGATGAACCGACCGCCTGGACCTGTTCAATGCACCCGCAGATCCAACTGCCCACGGAGGGTAAGTGTCCGATCTGTTTCATGGATCTCATACCGCTTGAATCCGGCGGCGATGAATCGATAGACCCCAACCAACTGCGTCTGACAGCGACAGCCGCCAAGCTGGCGCAAATCCAGACGCAACCGGTACGGCGCGCCGAGGCTGAAGCTGAAGTGCGTTTGTTCGGACGGTTGACCTACGATGAAACGCGTCTGTCGTACATCACAGCCTGGGCGCCGGGACGGCTGGACAAGTTGCATATCGACTTCACCGGCGCCACGGTCAAGAAGGGGGAGCCATTAGTTACAATGTACTCTCCGGAGTTGTTTGGAGTTCAGGAAGAGTTGATTCAGGCACTGCGCGCCGTATCGTCGACAAGTGATGGTGGTCGGCTGTTGAAAGCAACCGCCCAAACGACGTTGGAAGCGGCCCGAGAGAAACTTCGGTTGTACGGGTTGACCGATCAACAGGTCGCGGCTATCGAGAAGAGAGACGCTGCGGAGGATCATCTCACTATCTTTTCGCCTGCCTCGGGAATCGTGATCCACAAGAACGCTCTGGAAGGGATGTATGTCACTCCCGGCACGCGCCTGTTCACGATTGCCGACTTATCGAAACTCTGGGTGATTTTCGATGCCTACGAAACAGACCTGCCCTGGCTGAAAGTCGGTCAGACGGTAGCGTTCACTACCAGGTCATTTCCCGGTGAGCAGTTCGAAGCGGTCATCACGTTTATCGATCCGATGCTGAGCACGAAGACGCGCACCACCAGAGTGCGCGCCGAAGTCGACAACAGCGGTGGTCGGCTCAAGCCCGACATGTTCACGCATGGTGTAGTCACCGCGCAACTCGATGCTGATGGTGTGGTGAAGGCGACGGGAAGCGCCGATGAAACGGAAGCTCCCCTGTTAGTTCCGGCGACAGCACCGTTGATTACCGGTAAGCGCGCCGTGGTCTATGTGGAGATACCTCACGATGACGATCGTTTGTTCGAAGGCCGAGAGGTCCTGCTCGGTCCGCGCGCCGGTGATTTCTACATCGTCAATGACGGACTGCGTGAAGGAGAAATAGTTGTGGCCAACGGCGCTTTCAAGATCGATGCCGAACTGCAGATTCATGCCAAACCGAGCATGATGTCCCCAGAGGGCGGCGCACCGCCTCCCGATCACGACCACAGCGGACCAAGCGCCACGCCGGTTGCCGCCGCGCGACAGAGCAAACCCGTTGAGGCTGTCGCCATAAGTCATCAGGCGGTCATGATGCTCACCGGTACGTACGACGCCTACTTTCGGTTTCAGGCAGCGCTGGCCGACGACGACCTCGAGGCTGCTGCCACGGCGGCCGATGATATTGCGGCCGAAGTCAATGCCGTCGACATGAAGCTTTTCGAAGGGGATGCTCACATACTGTGGATGGAGCTATCGAACGATATCGCCAAGCACGCTGTCGCTGCGGCTGCCGGGATGGATATCGAGAAGGTGCGGGCCTCGTTTGAGTTGGTGTCGAACAGCATCATCAATCTGCACAACATGTTCGGCCATGCCGATGAGCGCACTTTCTATCTCGCCTTCTGCCCCATGGCCTTCGACAACAGGGGTGCTCACTGGCTGCAGACCGGCAGCATCATCAACAACCCGTACTTCGGCGCAGCGATGCTTCGCTGCGGTGAAATAAGAGACGAAACGACCTCGGTGGAAGGGGCAGGTTAGTTGACATGAGTGCCGAATCTCCACGACATGAACAAGCGCGGCGGTCACTGCTTGACCGGGCCATCGCCTACTGCCTCGACAACAAGCTGGTAGTGACTCTGGTCACTTTGGCCTTCGTGTCCTGGGGTATCATGGTGGCGCCGTTCGACTGGGACCTCGCTGGTCTGCCGCGCGATCCGGTGCCGGTCGATGCCATTCCGGACATCGGCGAGAACCAGCAGATTGTTTTTACCCGGTGGATGGGTCGCTCGCCCCAGGACATTGAGGACCAAATAACCTATCCTCTGACAACCTCGCTCCTGGGGATTCCCGGCGTCAAGACAATTCGCAGTTACTCTTTCTTCGGCTTCTCGAGTATCTATGTCATATTCAAAGAAGACGTGGAGTTCTACTGGTCACGTTCACGTTTGCTGGAGAAGCTGAACTCGCTACCGCCCGGAACGCTGCCGGTAGGTGTGCAGGCGATGCTTGGTCCCGACGCGACCGCCCTCGGTCAGGTTTTCTGGTACACGCTCGAAGGACGCGACGAGCAGGATCGTCCCACCGGCGGCTGGGACTTGCATGAATTGCGGTCTATCCAGGACTGGACGGTGCGGTATGCTTTACAGTCGGCCGACGGTGTGGCGGAAGTCGCGTCTATCGGCGGCTTTGTCCAGGAGTATCAAATCGACGTCGACCCCGACGCCCTCCGAGCGCACGGCGTGACGCTGACCGATGTGTTCCGGGCGGTGAGAATGTCCAATGTGGATGTCGGCGCCCGGACGATTGAAATCAACCGCGTCGAATACGTAGTGCGCGGTCTCGGCCTTATCGAGAGTCTTCAGGATATCGAGAACGGTGTCGTCAAGCTGTCTTTGGCAGTACCGGTACGGATCAAGGATGTGGCCACAGTGACGCTGGGTCCGGCCATGCGGCGCGGCGCACTCGACAAGGGCGGCGCTGAAACGGTGGGCGGCGTGGTCGTGGTACGATTCGGCGAGAATCCCCTCGCGGTTATCAAAAACGTCAAGAAGAAGATTGAGGAGATATCGCCGGGGCTGCCCAGGAAGACACTTCCCGACGGCACCGTCTCGCAGGTGAAGATTGTTCCGTTCTACGATCGTACCGGCCTGATACATGAGACGTTAGGCACCTTGAACCGCGCACTGGTCGACGAAATCCTGGTGACCATTATCGTCGTCCTAATCATGGTCATGCATCTTCGCAGTTCTCTGTTGATCTCCGGGCTGCTTCCGTTGACGGTGCTGATGGTGTTCATCGCCATGAAACTGTTCAACGTCGACGCCAACATTGTGGCCCTATCGGGGATAGCTATCGCCATCGGGACAATTGTCGACATGGGGGTAGTCGTCACCGAGAACATCCTCAGGCATCTCGACGCGGCGCCTGAGGGCGCCCGAACGCGAGATGTCATATTCAAGGCGGTTTCGGAAGTCGGGGGCGCGGTGCTGACGGCGATCTCCACCACGGTGGTGTCGTTCCTGCCGGTCTTCGCTATGGAGGCGGCCGAAGGGAAGTTGTTCAAACCGCTGGCCTACACCAAGACGTTCGCCTTGCTGGCGTCGGTGGTCGTAGCTCTGACGATAATACCACCCCTGGCGCATCTGTTGTTCAGGCGACGCGCCGGTATGGGGACGTCCAGGATACCATCGATAGTTCTGTTGATCGTTGGTGTTGCCGCCTTCGCCTGGTCGATGTATTTCACCGGCGTGGCGCTTTTTCTGGCGGCGGCTTACTTCCAGTTCAGAGCCCGTATTCCCCAGCGTCTGACCGACCGACTGCCCAGCTTGCTCAACTATCTGATCGTGCTGGTCGTCGCTGTCGTTCTGACCCAACACTGGATGCCGTTAGGTATTCAAGCGGGCGTGGCGGCGAACTTCGGTTTTGTGGCTGTTCTGCTGGGAAGTATCCTGTTCTTGTTATGGCTCCTTCAGCACTACTACGAACCGATCCTGCGCTGGTGTTTGGCCAACAAGTTACTCTTTTTGATGCTGCCTGCGTTTCTGATTATGTTTGGCACATCGGTCTGGCTGGGGTTTGATCGCCTCTTCGGATTCGCACCGGATTTCGTACGGTCGAGTTCGGCCTACACGAAACTTAATCACACTCTCCCGGGGCTGGGTAAAGAATTCATGCCGGACCTCGATGAGGGTTCGTTCTTGTACATGCCGACGACCATGCCGCACGCCTCCATTGGCGAGGCGCTCGACGTTTTGCAGTTTCAGGACAAAGCGTTCAGTAGTGTCCCTGAGGTAGAGTCGGTCGTGGGCAAGATCGGCCGGGTAGAGTCACCATTGGACCCGGCTCCGATCTCGATGGTAGAGACGGTAATCAATTACAAACCGGAGTATCGCGTCGACCGAAATGGTCGCCTGCTGAAATTCAAGTATGATGATGAGCAGGAACAGTTCGCGCTCGATGAATTCGGTGAACCGATCCCCGATGAAGACGGCGAACCGTACCGGCAGTGGCGCGATCACATCAAATCGCCCGACGACATCTGGAAAGAACTCACGAGAATGGCGAAACTACCCGGCACCACCGGCGCACCCAGGTTGCAGCCTATCGCCGCGCGAATCGTCATGCTTCAGTCCGGGATGCGGGCGCCTATGGGCGTCAAGATCAAGGGACCCGACCTGGAATCTATCGAGAAGGTCGGCTTTGATATCGAGCGACTACTAAAGGAAGTCCCATCGGTCGAGGGGAACACTGTTTTCGCTGATCGCATCGTCGGCAAACCATATCTCGAGATCGACATCGACCGTGAAGCCATTGCGCGATACGGAATCCACATGAAGCAAGTACAGGACATTATCGAGGTGGCCGTCGGCGGCAAGCAACTGACCACGACCATTGAGGGTCGTGAACGCTACTCGGTCCGTGTGCGCTATCAGCGGGAGTTGCGCAATAGTATCGAAACGCTTGAGAAGATACTGATCGGAGTCTCCGACGGCACGCAAGT
>JAUXBJ010000075.1 GCA_030619425.1 bacterium | reverse complement strand
TTCATAGCCTCCGATGATCTCATCCCTCCCGGCGAAGGGCTTCTGGGCACCATCCATTTCGGATATCTGTCGACCATCGACCCGCAGCTTATGACGGTCGACACAGCCACCATATTCGCACCCCAAGTGGAGTACAGCACCCTGTTTTCGGATGACTTCCACGAGCCTTTCTCCCCCCAGGTTATTAAGGGTTATCTTGACATCCAGGCCGGCGGCTGCTGCATCGGTGACCGGGGTAACGTCGATAACAGCCCTGACGACGCTGTCGACATTTCTGATCTGGTTTACTTGATCGACTACATGTTCGTCTCCGGTCCAGCGCCGGTCTGTCCGGGTGAGGCGAATCTTGATGCCGACCCGCAGGAGATTATCGACATCAGCGATTTGGTTTACCTGGTCGACTACATGTTCCAGGACGGCTCTCCTCCCCCACCTTGTTACCAGTGACGACACTGAACAGGCGCCGCAGAAACATCGGCATCGCTTGAAGACTCAATCGGCCTCCCATTTGGGAGGCCTTTCTTGTGGGGCTTTGATGTGGTCTGGGAAACCCCCGAGATCCGTCATTGCGGGGAGTCCGTCACGCGTTTCGCGTGAACGACGCGGCAATCTCGTCCGGTTCGTGGTGTCGGGTGTCTCTGCCCGACACCTGTCAAGACGTTGTGGGAGCCGTCAGGCAGGGACACCCGACGGCACAGAAATCGAAATTGCCGAGTTTCAGTCCGGCTACGATTGCGTCTTGCGGCGATAGGAGGTGACGGCGATCTCGTCACCCTCTTTGGTGAGCGCTTGTTCGATCTCGGCGTTGTGTTTAGCCAACTGCCGTTCTTTGAGCTTTTCAAGAACGCGACGTTCTTTGGCAGCTTCAACCAAGTCAGTACGCTTTTTCTCCCTCTCCTCTTCCAGCGCTTTGAGCAGTTCGGTGCCGGCCAGTCGTTCGCGTTTCAGTCTGGCCAGATAGCGCGAGTAGACCAACATCTCGGCCACTAAGAGATTTTCCTTCATCTGGTCGCGCTGCTGAGACAAATTACTGTCGCGGGAACGGTCAAGACGATCCAGTTCGTTTGACTGCTGGTGAACTTTCTGGACGGCTGAGGCGTGCTCTCTTTGGCGCTCTCGTTCGATATGTTCTTTAACCTTCAGGAGTGCCTGCAGACGGTATTTGAACTTTTTCATTGGAAGCGCCCTTTAGTCGGCCAGTATTTCCCCAAGCCGTCGGAGAGAGTCCTCGTGATCGGACTGTTCCATTATGGCCTGTCGGAAGAACTCATTGAGAGGTTCGTGTTTGTCAATTGCCCGATCTATGCCCGGATTGGAGCCTTTGACGTAAGCACCGATGTTTATCAAATCCTCAGCTTCACGGTACGCTGACATCAGTTCCCGCACCTCGCCGGCCAGCTTTTGCTCATCGTCGGTCGCTACATCTTTGGCCAGTCGACTGATTGAATCGGGCACGTCGACGGCCGGGTATTGGTTGCGGGTGGCCAGCCGGCGCGACAGTGAAACATGTCCATCCAGAATCGAGCGGACGGCGTCCGAGACCGGCTCGTTGAAATCGTCACCTTCCACCAATACGGCGTAAATGCCGGTTATGGAACCCTTGGCCGTGTTCCCGGCCCGTTCCAGAAGGCGCGGCAGCAGAGCGAAGACCGAAGGGGTGTAGCCTTTGGTGGTTGGTGGCTCGCCGACGGCAATACCGACCTCGCGCTGGGCCATGGCTATTCGCGTCAGAGAATCCATTAGGAGCATGACATCACGTCCCTGATCGCGGAAGTGTTCGGCGATGGTGGTCGCGACCATGGCTCCCTTGATTCGTATAAGAGCCGGCTGGTCGGAGGTCACGGCAACGACCACGCTGTTTTTCATTCCTTCCGGCCCAAGATCGCGTTCAATGAATTCCCGCACTTCACGACCGCGCTCACCCACCAGCGCGATGACGTTGATATCAGCCGAGGAACCACGCGCCATCATACCAAGCATGACCGACTTACCAACCCCCGAGCCGGAGAAAACGCCCATGCGCTGACCTTTGCCGATGGCACAGGTGAGGTCGATAGCCCGTATCCCTGTGCGTAACGCCTGGTCGATCCGCTGTCGTTGGAGGGCGGCAATCGGTTCGGCATGCACCGGCCGCATGCTGCTTGTGAGCACCGATCCCTTGCCGTCGATCGGTTGCCCCAGACCGCCAAGAACACGACCTACCAGTTGGTCTCCGACCGGTATGCGTAGTTGTTCAAAAGTCGATGTTACGATGGCGCCCGGGGTGATACCTGATATCGACCCCAACGGCATCAAGAGAATTCTATCGTCACGAAAGCCAACCACCTCGGCCTTCATGCGGACACCACTGTCGAAGTTCTCAATATGACACAACCGACCGACCGACACGGCCGGCCCGGCAGATTCGATCACCAGCCCGACTACTTTGGTAACTTTGCCGAAATGTTTAATCGGCCGAGCGTTGGCAATCCTTTCGGCGTAGATATCGTATGCAATTTGGGTCAAGAGCTCTCCTCACTGAGGAGGATCGCCTCCTCAATGACCTCGAACTGCGATTCCAGGCGGGCGTCGATATCACCGGTAGGTGTCTCAATGAAACAGCCACCGTACTTCACCCGTGGATCCGGTTCAATGGCGATTTCTTTGATAGTAGTAGAACCCTTGAGGAATATGTCGATGTTTTGCTCGACGATCGGTAAGTGATCGGGATGAACCTTGATCTTCAGTCGCGATCGGTCAATGAGGCCGTCAATAACGCCGCTGATCATTTCGAGAGTGATTTCCGGGTCCGCCTTGACGGCATCGTAGGTGACCTTGCGGCTGATCTGGATTACCAGTTCAAGAATCTTCTGCTTGGCCTCCTGGAGTAGCGATTCGCGCTGAGTGACGGCATCTTTGATAGCCTGGTTCAGTTGCTGAAGAACCTCTCGCGCCTTGTCCAACCCCTCCTCAAGACCTTTGCTGTGTCCTTGCCGCAGACCATCTTTGCGAGACTTTTCAGACATCTGCTGAAGGACACGATCGATCTCGTCGACTTCCTGTACGGGGATAAGTTTGGCGCCGTCAGGATCGGTGAACACTTCCACGTCCGGCAGAAGCCTGGCCAGTTTTTGTTCGGCCGCCGCCTCTTTGTTGCGATCAAAATGTTTTTCGCCGATGTAGACGGTGGGCGCCTGCTGCGTATAGCGAATAATTCTAGACAATGATATCCTCTTTGCCACCGCGACCGGAGATGATGATCTGACCCTCTTCCTCCAGGCGACGGATAGCTTCAACAATGCGCGTCTGGGCCGCTTCGACGTCGGATAGGCGTGTTGGCCCCATAAACTCCATTTCTTCCTTGATCATCACCGACACGCGCTCGGACACGTTAGAGAATATCTTGGTCTTGACCTCTTCACTGGCTGCCTTCAGCGCGAGTGATAGATCCTTGGTTTCAATCTCCTTAAGCAGCCGTTGGACGGCACGGTCATCGAGGAGTACAATGTCGTCAAAGACGAACATCATGTTCTTGATCTCGGCCGCAAGATCGGGGTCACCGGCTTCCAGTGACTGCAGCACGTTTTTCTCGGCCGAGGTGTCGATCAGATTGAGAATTTCAGCCAGCGCCTTGGCCCCGCCGGAGGTGGACATTTC
Organism: bacterium; assembly: GCA_030619425.1. Classification (GTDB taxonomy): domain Bacteria; phylum Zixibacteria; class MSB-5A5; order GN15; family FEB-12; genus JAJRTA01. The sequence goes on along the minus strand of JAUXBJ010000075.1, from coordinate 3,619 downwards.
ACCACTGCCCGACTGTTCAAAATGGCCTTCAAGGGTTTGTTCGATTTCGCGTAGGATGTCCGGCGCGATTTTCTCCATGGTAGCTATGCGGAACGACACCTCTCCCTGTAACTCCGGGGATAGTTCGGCCAGCACGGCGGCGGCATGGATCGAGGTCAGTTGCGTCAGGATCAGGGCGATTGTCTGCGGGTGTTCGTTCTGCAAAAAGCCGGTAAGCTGTTTGGGATCGATGTCCTTCAGCAGCGAGAAACCGGTGGAGCGAATCGTTGTCTCCAGCCGATGCATAATTTCGCTGGCCTTGCCGCTACCGACTGCTTTCTCCAGTATCTGGCGAGCAAAGTCTACACCACCCTGGGAGATATATTGCCGAGCCATGAAAATCTGATGGCATTCGTCGATCACCTTCTCTTCGACTTCATTGGGGACATCGCGCAGGTTCGCAATTTCGATTGTGATGGCCTCGAGGTCCGTCTCGGCCATTCCTTTCAAAACCAGGGCCGAAACTTCGGGTCCGAAAGCTACCAGCGCAACGGCGGCCTTCTGCATCGGTGTCATTGAATCGTATTCCATGGTCAACCTACTCAATCATCATAGTCTTGATGACTCTGGCGATTTCCTCCGGCTCTTTTTTGGCCGTCTCCTGCATTTTGTCCACCAGGCGCGGTTTGCGCTTCTCCGGCAACACATCCGGGATCTCATCCTCTACCGGCTCCGGCTGCTGTGCGGCCCGGCGTGTAGGTCGCGGTGGTGGTATCAGGTTGGCAAGGGCGCCAAACAGCTTCCTGGATTTCTTCTTTAGATACAGGAATAAGAAGGCTGCCAGCAGCACATACCCGACCTTGCGCGCCACGTCCATGTAGAACTCCCGAAGGTACATGGAATCGAGGGCCTCACGGTCGATGTCGATGTTCCTGCGATCGAAAGCAATGTTAAGCATCTCGACCTGGTCGTTACGCTCAGCGTCGTAGCCGATGGCGTTCTTGACAATGGACTCGAGGCGGTCAAGTTCCTCGGGTGAGCGCGGTTCGTAGATCAGTTCTACGGCGCCTCCCTCACCTGCCACTTCGGAATAGGTGCCGTCAACCAACACCGCCACCGACAATCTTTCGATGTTGCCGACGGCATTGATGATGTGATCAACCGTCCGGTTCAACTCGTAGTTGGTGATCACCGTTTCCTGGGCATCCTCTTCCTGGCTCTCGGAGTCATCCTCACTGCGGTCAGAGGAGCTGTTTGAATTCTTGATGCGCTGTTCACTTCGGATTGAGGGTGCGTTGGGATCGTACAGCTCAGCCGTCCGCTCCAGTTGCTGGAAATCGAGCTGCGCCGTCACCCTGATAACCGCATTCCCTGATCCCAACACCTCGTCCAGCATGCTCTGAGCCTTCTGTTCCAGATGCTGCTCGACCGCATGGCCGACCTCGATCTGCGAAACGGTCAACCCGGCCAGGGCATCGCTGTCCTGTCCCGACGACAGCAGATTGCCGTCGTAGTCGACAATAGTGATATTGCCCGGGGTCAGACCTTCGACCGATGACGCCACCAGATGCGAGATACCAGCCACCTGCTGTTTGCCCAGACCGCCCCGTCTGAGTTTAAGCACCACCGATGCTGTGGCCTCCTTCTGATCCTCCTTGAAAAGGCGGTTCTCGGGGATGACGATATGCACACGGGCGGCGTCGACCTCACGCAGTTGCATAATCGTGCGCGTGAGTTCGCCTTCCAGGGCGCGGCGAAAGTTCAGGTTCTGTAGAAAGTCGGTCATGCCCAGGTTGTTTTCATCGAAGATAGAATAGCCGATGCTTCCGGAGCGCGGCAACCCCTCCGTGGCCAGCGCGATGCGTGCCTGATAGACCTCTGACGACGGCACCTCAATGGTGCGCCCGCCGGCCGACAGCCTGTAATCGATGTTGTTCTGGCTCAGGTATGAAACAACCTCACCGGCCTCGGCTTCATCCAGATCGGAGTACAGCCGGGTATAGGTGACAGTGTTCAACCAGCCCACGAGAAAGACCACGCCGACCAGAGATCCGGCAACGACACCTAAAAGCATCATCACCTGGCTGGGCGACATGCGATCAACAAATCCCGCTACGTTCTTAAATAACTCCTTGGGAGCCTCCATAAACCATTCCTATCGGTTCCGGCACAAAGACCATCCATGATCGGCCGGGCTTATAACTTAAGCCTATATGGGCATTCGCATTATGTCATTGTAAGCGTTCATCAGCTTGTTTCGGATCTCCAGCAAAAGGTCGGTGGCAATGCCGGCCTGCTCGGCCTTAATCATGATCTGGTGCAACTCCACCGGTTCGCCGGAAAGAAACGCTTGCTGAATTTGAGCCGAATCCTGATGCAGCCCGTTGACGTTGTTCAACAGTTCCCCCAACATGTCAGTGAACTTCCCCGATTCGATCGGTTCGTCCGGGCCGAGGCTTACTGTGTTTCCACCGGGACGCTCGATGAGGCCCGGCGCCATACGTTGGACACTGTTGATTGCGCTCATTATCTCACTCAGACTTTCAGATCGACAACATTCCCCACCGCCCGGCCGGCCGATTCACCGTCGGCATTAGCAGCGTAACCCGGACCGAACCGTCCGCTGTCATTAAAGCGGCTGAACAAAAGATCGAGGGCGCGCGTTTCCGGTTCGGTCAGGTTGTCGGCGTAGCTGCCGCGCGGCACTTTCACCGCCAGACGTGATTCACTAACTTCTTCCTGTGGTGTGATAGCGACTTTGTTCGACTGGTCGGACGCCGTCGTGGAACCGTCCGCTCGCTCGGGGATATTCTCCTGACGGTTGAACTGCTGGTAGGTCTGAACACCTACGGGGTTGACTTGCATATCCTATTCCTTCCTAAAACTATATTTCCAGTGCGTCCTCGGCCATTTTCTTGGCCGCCGAGATAGCCACCGTGTTGGCCTCATAAGCGCGTGTCGCTGCCATCATGTCAACCATCTCGGTAACGATCTCGATGTCGGGCATTTTGACGTACCCCTCACTGTCAGCGTCCGGATGCGACGGATCATGTACTAACTTGTAGCTGGAGGCGGAATCGATTGTCTCTTCGTGGCCGACGGTCGGCAATTCGACATTGCGTTCGATCCGTTCCGAGTGAACCGGCAGATGACGGCTGTTGGTCCTGGCCAGATGCGTTCCGGCCCGCCTGATCATATTGCGAAAACCACCCTTGACCGCTTCTTCTTCAACCATGACACGGCGACGGCGGTACGGACCGCCTTCTTCGGTGCGAGTGGTCTCAGCATTGGCGATATTGCGCGCCGTCGTGTTCATGCGAGCGCGCTGGATCGACAGTCCCTGCGCTGAGGTCTCAATTGCATTGAGTATACCGGCCATCCGTAATTCCTCTACCTGCTGGTAATAGCTTTGCGCAAGCCGTCAAACTTGTATTTGAGCAACCTCGCACCGACGGTGAACAACAGTTCGTTCTGGGCCAGAGTCGAAATCTCCTTATCGATATCGACTGAGTTCATATCCCCTTCGATGATTTCGGCCTCATCCGGTTCCGGAGGACGTTCAGCGTGAAAGCCAAGCGGCAGATGCGCCCTGTGCGAGCGTACGCCGGCCAGATTCTCGGTCTCGCTGGTGAGACGCGCA
>JAUXBJ010000180.1 GCA_030619425.1 bacterium | reverse complement strand
GTGCTTCATCTCAATGAATTCGCCGGCAACTGGGGCTCGGCCTTCATGCCATTTGCCTCCAGCACCTACGGCATCGCCGGATTGAACCTGTACGGCGGAATATTGCTGGCGGCGTTGGCTGTTGTTCTGTATTGTTGGCTACGAAAGATTCCTACTCTCGAGACGTTCGATTACTTCGCGCCCACCATTGGCATCGGACTGGGGCTCACGCGGATAGGTTGCTTTCTCAATGGCTGTTGTTTCGGGACGCCGACCGATTTGCCATGGGGTGTCGCTTTCCCCGCTGGTTCGATTCCCAGCTACGTCTTTGGTCATCAACATCTGCACCCGTCGCAACTGTACAGTTCGCTTTACGGTGTGGGGCTGTTCCTGCTGTTGCATTTTATGATGAAGCGCAAACAGTTCGCCGGACAATTACTGGCGCTCTTGTTTATGATCGAAGCTGTCTTCCGTTTCGCGATTGAGTACGTCCGCTACTATGAAGACGCCATGTACTTTGAAGTGTTCGGCCTCCAACCGACATGGAACCAGGTCGTGTCGGTGAGCCTCTTCGCCGTCGGTCTGGTTATTTACATCGTGCAGTTCCGCCGCGCGAAGGCGGAGCATCCCGATATCTAGTCATTCCCGCGCAGGCGGGAATCCCTCCGTTCCGCCGTCGGTTCAAACAGAAGATGGACGCCCGCCTTCGCGGGGGTGACAAACTGGGGGGAGGCGCGCGAAGCACGAAAAAGGGGCTTGCCTGTCGAAACCCCTGTGGTTTCGCTGTTGTGTCAGGTCTTGATTCCGCTTCAGCGGGATTGTGACCTGACACATTAGTAGATGCAAACGACAGCGTCAGGTCACACGCCCGGTTTCACCGTTCGCAGGACCTGACGCAACACATGAATGGCTCATCAGTAATTCCGTGGGCGGCAGACGTCCTCGTCTGCCCCTTTATTACTTTGGATACTTCCTTCAAACGGGCAGACCGGGAGGTCTGCCGCGCACAATATCGTGGGTTTTGGGAAGGTCCCATGAGAGGAGGTTCAGGGGTGCTGTTCCGTCGCAGCAGTTGTGGACATCGGTGGGGCATAAAAGAAGGGCGGCAGATGTGTATATCCATCGCCCTGACAAGTTGCCCTAATGCGGAAAGAAGCCCGCACGGCTGAATACGACTACAGTGTCTACATCAACTCGTATACCACCGAGATGCGTGCGTTCATATCGTCGCCACCGCCGTTGCCGGTGATGAAGTCAAAGCCTCTCAGGAACAGATCGGGATCAGTTTCAGTGTCGACATGCAGCCGACCCCAGTGGAAACCGAAACCGAGATAAGTGTCGTTGGCTGCGTACTTGTCCTTTTGTTCAACATCGGAGCCAATCTCCTGCTTCCGGATGATCCAGTCTGAGCTGGCGCCCATTCGGATATCCATCCACTTGAACACATCGGCATCAAACCCGATACTCCAGTACGGGAAATAAGTATGGTTGAGTTTTTGGTCGAGGCTTGCAGCGGCCGTTTTTGACTCACGCTTAACATTGTCGATCGCCAATCCGCAGTCGCCGACTACCAGGACATTCAATGCCGGCGTCCAATTCACTCCGCAGCCGAGATCGACTATCAACCTGGTGTCCTTCGTAATCAAGTCGTCCTTGGTGGCGGGGTCGCCATCAAGGACATGATCCTTCTCACCACGCTTGCCATGGAGAATCCCAGCATGGCAAATCATGGTGTAATCGCCATACGATCTGAATTTTCGCGCAACTGCACTTATTTCCATGTAACCGTCGGCATCACTCTCAACAACTGATGGCGTGTTAATCATCTCGTCAGTCCAACCGCCGAACATAAAATGGACGGCTGCGTCGAAATCCTTGGCGGCATTAGTTATACCGAAGCCAAACTCGTACACGAAAAACTTCTCCATGTACGCGTTTGTGGCGTCCGAGTAGTCATTGGATGCCCGAGTGTATCCGAAGTGAAACCCGAAGTTGTTGGTGCCGGGGAAGTTCTGGCGACCATAATACAGGTCCACCCTCTTGTCGGTCGTTCCGAAAGACCCCGTAAAGTGTCCAAAGGCCGTGCCGTCATAGCCTTGCGGCCCACCGATGTCGGGTGTTGAGATATAGGTACCCAAAACCCAGGGGTTGTCCTTGTTGAATTTCCAGTGGACACCCATTTCGTAGAAATCGTTGCCCCCAAATTCGCCGATAGCAAGGTTAGGGTATTCGTTCAGGCGTGATGGAAAGATGGTGATGTTGGCTTCATCCAAGAGAATCATGTTGTTGTCACCCATCGTCCGTACGCGTGTATCGGTAGCTGTCGCCACGCTGCTCAGGAGGAGCAGTACCGTAAGCGTGATAATAAGCTTTGCTTTCATTGCTCTGTTCCCTCGACTAAAGATCCATCTTCAGTAGTGAACGGCGGATATGCGCACGTCCAACGTTGATAAACGATGCCATCCAGGCATCGCTCTAAGTCATAGACTCTCCTCCTTTCGCATGCCGTCAGACAAGTATCCTTTTCATCCTGACGAAAAATCCTTGTATCTAAACCACAACACAGAAATCTGCCTTATCATCTCCGAATCAAAGTTGTGTCCTTGCGCATAAATCCTAGGCGTTCGCCAGTATTGGATCAACAAAAAAAGACGGCCCCTGCGTTTAGGAAATGCCTGGGTCGGCCAGAGACGCCCGACACCAAATACCGTATGAGATCGTGACGTTTTTCAACAGCCTGTCAGGATAGAATGAAAGTGAACAAGCTTGTCCAATGTTCAGCCCTTCTGGTCACGACGCTTCTTCACTTCCTGCCATATCGCTTCCAGTTCTTCGAGGGTATAGTCGTCGAAATGTTTCCCGGACGTTCGTACCTTCTCCTCGAGGAGCGAGAAGCGTTGTCGGAATTTCGCCAGGGCCTGCTTAAGCGCCGATTCCGGTTCGACCTCGAGCTTTCTGGCCAGAGATGCCGCGGCAAACAGCAGGTCGCCGATCTCTTCTGTCTGCTTGACCTTGTCACCGGAAGCCATAGCCTCTTTGACCTCAGTCAACTCCTCGATCAGTTTCTCGATCACCTCTTCGGGACGGTTCCAATCGAAACCGATCCCACCCGCTTTTTCTCCGATTCGATACGCCATCGTCAGTGCCGGCATCGATGTTGGCAAGCCTGAAAGCAAAGACGGTTTTTCACCCGATTCCAACTTCAGTCGCTCCCACTGGTCGCGTACTTGTTTGGGGTCGAGATCATTTGGTTCCCCGAAAACATGAGGGTGTCGCCTGATCAGTTTTTGAACAATCGCCTCCACAGCCGCATCAGCATCAAACTCGTTTCTTTCATTGGCCAGTTGGGCGTGGAAGACGACCTGGCAAAGCAGATCGCCCAATTCCTCGCAGAGAGCGGCGCTGTCATCAGCCTCAATAGCCTCCACCACCTCGTATGCTTCTTCGATCAGGTAAGGCAGGAGACTCCGGTGAGTCTGTTTGCGATCCCAGGAGCAGCCGTTCTCCGATCGAAGGATAGCCATCACCAGCTTCAGTCGTTCCCAGGGGGGGAGCTTTTTGTCGGTTACTCGACTCTTTAGATCAGTCATAGATGACGATAATACAATCTGTTACCGGAGTTGCCAACTGCTTTTTCCCTGCCTTCTTGACAAATCAAATGGTCAGGGCTATAATTGGCCGCTTGAGCCGGAAGGTCCGTTTGATAGTGAACGAACAAAAGGATACTATGCCGATATGAGTGACGCCAAAACGAATTCGACGAAGAAGTCAAGAGCCTACTCTCCGGCCGACGTCGAGGACAAGATGCTCGACCGCTGGCTCGATGCCGGTTATTTTCATGGACAGGTCGAGTCGGACAAACCGACGTACTCTATCGTCATCCCGCCGCCGAACTGCACCGATGTGCTGCACCTGGGACATGCCCTGAACAACACGATCCAGGACATCCTGATACGCAAGCACCGGATGGATGGTTTTGAGGCGGTCTGGATTCCCGGGGCCGACCATGCCGGTATCGCCACCCAGGTGGTCGTGGAAAAACAACTGGTCAAAGAAGGCACCACCCGTCGTGAGATGGGTCGTGAGAAATTCTATCGCCGGACGGCCGATTGGGCCAATCGCAACAAGGAGATCATTCTCGGCCAGCTCCGTAAGATGGGGTGCAGTTGTGACTGGGAACGTACGCGATTCACGTTGGACGACGGCCTGGTTGAGGCGGTCGCCACGACGTTCTTGCACCTGCATAAGAAGGGATGGATCTACCGCGGACATCGAATTGTCAACTGGTGCCCGTCGTGTCAGACTTCACTGTCCGACGATGAAGTCGAGCACAAGACGCTGGACAGTCATCTCTGGTATATCAAGTACAAACTCAAAGGTTCCGATGAGTTCCTCGCGGTGGCCACCACCCGCCCCGAGACAATGTTAGGCGACACGGCTCTGGCCGTTTCACCGAAGGACAGTCGTTACAAAAAGTATGTGGGAAAAACCATCATCCTGCCCATACTCGAACGCGAGATTCCGATCGTTGCGGACAACTATGTCGACCCGGAGTTCGGCACCGGCGTCGTGAAAGTTACGCCTGCTCATGATCCCAACGATTTCGATATCGGTCGTCGCCACGATCTTGAGGAAATCAACATTCTCAACACCGACGGCACTCTGAACGAGAACGCCGGCAAGTTCAAGGGGCTCGATCGCTATGAGGGTCGTAAACAACTGGTTGAGGAACTCAAGAAAAAGGGACATCTGGACAAGATCGAGGAGTATGAGCTGGCCGCTGGTACCTGCTATCGATGCCACAGCGTAGTCGAGCCATACCTGTCCGATCAGTGGTTTGTAAAGATGGATGAACTTGCCAAACCGGCCATCGAAGCGGTCAAGTCCGGCAAGATCAAGTTTCATCCCGAGTACTGGTCCAAGACCTACTTGCACTGGATGGAGAATATTCGTGATTGGTGCATCTCTCGCCAACTTTGGTGGGGTCATCGGATTCCGATCTGGTATGCCGAGGACGGTACCGCTTTTGCCTCGGCAGATAGACCCACTCCCGAAGATTGTCCCGGCTATGATCCGGACAGCCTTGTACAGGATGAAGACGTTCTGGACACCTGGTTCTCCTCCCGGCTGTGGCCGATCTCGACCATGGGCTGGCCGGCGGACACCCCGGAGTTGAAGAAGTTCTACCCCACCAAAGTTCTCAGCACCGCCTCGGAGATCATCTACCTGTGGG
>JAUXBJ010000412.1 GCA_030619425.1 bacterium | reverse complement strand
TCACGGCGATATCGGCTGGGAATTCTGGAAGACCGAAGCGAACCCGTTGCCGGATCGGACTATCGAACTTCTCAAAAACACCGATTGCGCCCTGTTCGGCGCTATTACCTCGATGCCCAAAGAGGAAGCTCAGCAGGAGTTGATTCCGGAGCTTCAGGGTAAAGGCCACATCTATTCGTCGCCAATCGTCGGACTGAGGCAAATGTTCAACCTGCGAACTAACCTGCGCCCGTGCAAAGCCTACGACGGCAACCCGCTGAACTATCGCGATGATATCGACATCGTCGTCTTTCGCGAGAACACCGAAGACCTTTACAGCGGAGTCGAGTTTTTCCCGCTTCCCGACGAAGTGCGCGAGACCGTGAAAAAACATAACAAGAAGATGGCCCGGTTCGACAGCACTCCCGCTGACGAGATCGCCGTGTCACTGCGCATCAATACCAAAAACGGTTGCCGCAATATCGTTACCGATGCGTTTGAATTTGCCAGGAAGACCGGCCGCAAATCGGTCACGGTAGTTGAAAAACCGAACGTCGTCAGGGAAACATCGGGCCTCATGGTTCGCACCGCCCGTGAGGTGGCCAAGAACTATCCCGATATCGAATTGTGGGAGACCAACATCGACGCCATGTGTATGTGGCTGGTGAAGAACCCGCAGGATTACTCGGTACTGGCAACATCGAACCTGTTCGGTGATATCGTCTCCGACCTGTGCGCTCAGCTTGTCGGCGGACTGGGGTTTGCCTCGTCCGGTAATATCGGCGACGACTACGCCGTTTTCGAACCCACCCACGGCTCCGCGCCCAAATACGCCGGGAAGTACAAGGTCAATCCAATGGCCATGCTGCTGACTGTGCGGATGATGCTGGAGTATTTGGGTGAAATTGACAAGGCGGAGGCACTGGAGAAGGCGATTGCCACCGTTATCAAAGATGGTAAGGTCCGCACCTATGACATGGGTGGCACTAATACCACGCTGGAAATCGGTGAGGCGGTCGCAGCCCTGCTTTAGCCGGTAATTTGAATGTGAAAAAACAAAGGCGGCATCGAAACGGTGCCGCCTTTTTCTATTTGTGGGTGACGCCGATCACTCCGGCAGGTTGAGATTCAGCCGCTCGATAATGACATCGCGAATCTTTTGCAGCGCCTGCCCGCGATGCGATACCAGGTTCTTTTCTTCGAGCGTCATGTCCGAGAAACGCATCTGTTGGGGAGGGTAGTAAAAGACCGGGTCGTAGCCGAATCCCCGCCCCCGGGCGATATCCTCGGCGATAAATCCTTCCGCCACGCCTTCCACGGTATCCGTCTCCTGGTCGATCCAGGCCACGGCGATAACGCACCGGAAACGGGCCGTGCGCTTGTCATGTGGCACACCCTGAAGTTCCCTGATCAGTTTGCGGTTGTTGTCCTCGTAGGTTACGTCCTCTCCGGCGTAGCGCGAGGAGTACACCCCCGGCGCGCCGTCGAGAGCGTCAACTTCCAGGCCGCTGTCATCGGCCAGGGCGGGCAGGTCGCAGAACTCGGCAATCGCTTTGGCTTTCAGCAGGGCGTTGGCCTTAAGGGTGTCGCCGGTCTCTTCGACATCGGGGAAATCCAGAAAATCGTCGTGGGTAAGGATCGTGATCGGGAGGTCCTCGAGCAGGTGTTTGATCTCCTTGACTTTATCTTTGTTATTTGTCGCCAGTACGAGCTGCATATAGAAAATACTCTCTTGTCGTGAATGAAGCGGTAGTGTTTCTCAATACTTTGAAATATCCACCCGTGTGATATTCTCCACATCGTGGCCCAGAAAACGTGAGGCCATCCGCGAGAATTTAGCCGGAACATCACTGACATAGTACTTGCGGCTTCCCTCCGGCTGTGGCGGCTGGGCAGAGGCCGGGTGCAAAAGGTCAGACTCGGTTAATATTCTCTGGGTCTCGCGAGCCGTTTCCTCGCCGCTGTCAATGAGGGTGACATCCTCGCCCATGACTTCGCTGATGACGTGCTTAAGCAGGGGGTAATGGGTACAGCCCAAAACCAGCGTATCAATCTCAACGTCGAGCATGGTCTGTAG
>JAUXBJ010000318.1 GCA_030619425.1 bacterium | reverse complement strand
TACGGTTGATACCGATGATGAGTTGGTGACGATTATTACAGCGGCAGCGACTGCCCAGTATGAAACGAGCACTGCTTCGGGCGAAAGCCACTATAGGCTCTTTGTCTTTGATCGTCATGGCGAGTCTGCGGGATCGAATGTGGTATCAGTGACTGCACCCTAAGGCCTCCCCATGAACCTCGTCAGGTCCATCAACCGGCTGATCATGCTCTTCCTTGACACCTTCCGTCAACTTGGACGGGGGCGAATCTGGCTGGTGTTGGGGCTGTTCTTCCTGTTTAACTGGCTGGTTTTGTTCGCACATTATAAGGCGATGTCGCCGGTCTTCTATGGTCCGATCAAACTCTGGGCGGATTTCTTCGGCGCCCGAGAGGCCACCGGGTTTTTCCATTACCCCGGTCATTTTCTGATTCTGCCCATCCTGTTCGACTGGGCCAAGCTGGTTGTTGGGCTCGTTCTCGAGGGGGCGGTTCTGGGGTTGGTGGCCCTGATGTTCTTCGATAGTTACCTTGAGGTCGAGAAGCCGGAGTCATCCCCGCTGAAGTTGGTGCTCTCGTCCTGGGTGCAGCTCATCCTGGGCTGGGTTTTGCTCAATGGACTGATGCTTGCGGCGACCCTGATTCTTCCCCAGTATCTGGTCGACTGGTTATGGGGATCGCCTCGGAGGATGATGGTCTTCGAGTTCGGAATAATGCCGGGCATCTTCACGCTTATGCTGGCCATGTTGTATTTCGTAATCCCGTCCATCGCTGTCTATGGTGACAACGTTCTGGAGGGGCTGAAACGTTCGTTGGGGATATTCATCAGGAATCCGATTACCTGCCTGATTCTGGCCTTTGCAGTCATCCTGGGTCAGACGTTAATCTCGGTGGCAGCGGGGCGGCCGGTGACAATAATCGAAAAGTTCAGGCCGGAACTGGTCTACTGGGTCTTGCTCGCCGGCTTGGCGGTCAATGCCCTGGCCTCGTTCCTGTGGATGGGTACGGCCGTTCGGTTTTTGATAGACGAAGAAGAGTAGGCTGCTGTACCGGCCATTCTTACCAGGCGCCGATCGACTCCCTCCAACTTGCCAGCCGTATTGAATCCTCCTCAGGAACCAATCAGTCCAAAACAAGACTTTCCTACCCCATGATATAGTATTCCCGTCTGAGGTTTCTGTTGCGAGGACTGGTTCGCCTGTCAGATTGTTCATAATCTTACGATTATTTGCGCTTAACCACCGGATATCCTGCTTTTGTCTCTTCACAATTCAGGATAACCGCCGATATATGCGATATAACGGAAGATGCTAGATAAGATGCAGATGAAAAACATATTGCTGGTTGATGACGACAAGGATCTTTCCCAGTCGCTGGCCAACCTGTTTGATCCGGAGAAATTCAATTTCAGCTTTCTGGATGACGGCACCGAAGTCTGCGAGTTTGTCGATGAGCACGACGATATCGACCTGGTAATGCTCGACGTGAACCTGCCAAGCCTGTCGGGACTTGAGGTTCTCAAGCAAATCAGGCAGCGCAAAGAGAATCTTCCGATCATCGTGATCTCCGGTTTTGTGTCAACTGATGATGCCATGGAAGCGATGCGTGAGGGCGCCTTCGAGTACCTCACCAAGCCGTTTCAGATTGAGAAGTTGATCGATACCGTCAACAAGGCTTGTGGCTACACCACCGCTTACAAAAGCCCCTTGGCATCAACGCCGGTTCGAGAAGAAGCGACCCAGTCTGGTGTCGATGAGATCGTCGGTCAGTCCCCGGAGATTGTGGAGATCGCCAAGCTAATCGGACAGGTGGCCAAGTCGGATGCCGCAGTGTTGATCATCGGTGAATCCGGCACCGGTAAGGAACTGGTCGCGCGGGCCATCCATCGTCACTCCAATCGCCGCGCCAACGCCTTTCTTTCGGTCAATTGCGCCGCCCTGCCGGAGACATTGTTGGAGTCGGAGTTGTTCGGTCACGAGAAAGGTGCTTTCACCGGCGCCTACTTCAAACGGATCGGTAAGTTCGAGCAGGCTGACAGTGGCACCCTTTTCCTTGACGAAATCGCCGACATGACCATGCTCACGCAATCCAAGCTGCTCAGGGTTCTTCAGGACAAGAGCTTTCAACGAGTCGGCGGCAGCGACAACCTCACCGTCGACGTGCGTATTGTGGCGGCGACGAACAAGTCGCTGGTGCAGTGCATGAAGGAAGGGTCCTTCCGCGTTGATTTGTTCTATCGTCTCAAAGTCGTGTCGATCTATATTCCACCATTGCGCGAACGCCGGCTTGACGTCCCCCAGTTGGTCGGATACTTCTGCAAGAGGTTCGCCTCGCAGCTTGATCAACCGGTCCGGCGCGTCTCCAAGAAAGCACTGCAGATGCTGACCGGGTATCAGTGGCCGGGCAACGTGCGCGAATTGGAAAACAACATCCAGAATGCTCTGGTCATGTCCAAGAGCGAGACCCTTCAGCCGGAGGACTTCCCGATCTTCTCTGAAGACACGTCAAGACCACAAATAGATCTGTCGACTCTGAAAGATGACTACACCGAGACGTTCACTAAGATCATCAATCCGATAATGCCCAAGCTGATCGTCAATTCACCGGGTCAGATTTTTCACTTTCTTGAGAGCGCCTTTGAGCGGGCGGTGATATCCAGTTGCCTGAAGCACTTCGACGGCAACCAGGTGAAGACCTCTGAGACCCTGGGTATCTCTCGCACTACGCTCCGCGACCGTATCTCTCGCTACGGGATTTACTAGATTTTCAATTGCATCTCAATTGTAGGTCAGGACCCCTGCGGTCCTGACGTCTTTTGACCTCACGGAAATCGTCAGGAGGACAGGCCTCCGGACCTACTCTTACTGAAGACCGGAGAATTCCATCCCGTGCAATTTGTGATTGAGCTTTCATGATTGCCCGGCTATCTTGTCGACATGAAACTCTGCCATTTCGCCGATAGTCACCTCGGTGCGGGGGAGAACCATCCCCGGCGCGGTGAGAGCGGTCTCACGCTCCGGCAGGAAGACATTATCAATGCTTTCTGCGAAGCGATAGATCAGATCATCGCGATCAAGCCCGACCTCTGCATCCACGCGGGTGATCTATTTCACAAGGTGCGCCCGATCAATCGTATCATGGCCATTGCCGCCGAACAACTGCACCGGCTGGCTGAAGTGAACAGTATCCCCACTATCATAATCAGCGGCAACCACGATGCTCCCAAGCAGCCACACATCGGGGCCGCCATCGAGGTTTTCAGGCAGATCGAGAATCTGCACGTCGTGGCGTCCGGCAGGCTTGAAATCGTACGGGTCGGCGAGGTCGTCTGCCATGCGCTGCCGCATTGCCTGACTGTAGCGGCGCAGCAGGAACAGTTGACTAAGGTTGCGCCAGACCCCGAGGCCCGGTTCAACGTTCTGGTGGCTCATGGGGTAGCGGCCGGGATGCCGGAGTTTTCCATGGCCGATCTGGGGGAGCAGGAATTCCCCCTGGAGTTGCTGGATCGTTTCGACTACGCTGCTTTGGGGCACTTTCACGATTTTAGCCGTGTCTCCCCGCGGGCCTACTACGCCGGATCGACCGAGCGGCTGTCGCAGGCGGAACGGGAAGCGGACAAAGGGTTTGCAGTAGTCGAGTTTGATCCCCTGGTGGTTCGGTTTGAGTCGGTCAGTTGTCGTCGGATGGTGGACGCGCCGGTGATCAACGCCGCCGGAATGCGCGGTGATCAGTTGCTGCAGGTT
>JAUXBJ010000050.1 GCA_030619425.1 bacterium | reverse complement strand
TTCGGGAAACCCTTGCCGTTCTTGCCGGTAGCCAGCGGCATAAAAATGATCGTCAGGTCGGCTCCGGCCGCAACATCCTGGCCGCCGCCGATACCACCGATAATGCGTCCATTGGCGCACACCGTGTTCAGGTTGAACTCGAGATCCACCTCCAGCGTCGAAAGAACCGCCAAATCCAGCATGTTTACCGCCGACTCCTTATTAGCAACGGAGGCGTAATAGGCGGTGGTGATTTCATGGTGGTGGTGATTTTTCAGCAGTGATTCAAACACCCGCGGGCTGGGCTCAAACAACTGCCCGTGCATCAACTGATACAGAGTGCCTTCATCGAGCATATCCACGTGCAAAGATGTCACGCCGCCGATTGAAAAATTGGCGCGAATTTTCTCTTCCTTGAGCATGGCTCGGATGTTTTCCAGAATCAACAGCCCGGCACCGCTGCCGACCTGGAAATTGAAGTTATCCTTTACCACGCCCGAAGCCTTGATGACCCGGTTAATATTCTCCGCCACCTGGGCATTGAACGGGTTGGACCGCGCTTTCTCCACGTCGAGCGTACCCGATCCGATCCCCGAGGACAACCCCGGAGCGTCAACCGGCACGACAAAATCCACCTGTTCCATCGACAGCGGAGTCGGCATGATTAGTGATTCGCTGACAGTTCCCGCCAGCAGGCAGACATATTCAGCCATTTCGGCATCGGCCGCAAACAAGCCGACCGGGCCGCACAAATGCTCCGGTTTGCCCATTAAGCCGTTGGCATTGCCGTAGATATCGGCTATCGGTACCGGTCCAAAGGCAACTCTGACATTCACTTCCCCGGTCTGCAGCTTCCTCACCCGGTTGCCGTGTGAATACCCCACGCCAACCCAGGGCAACAGTTCTCCGGCCGTGACGTGCTGACCGAACTTTCGATACACGTTGCCGTAAACACCGCCTACGGTACCATCTTTTACGGCCTCAATAAGCCAGGGATCGACATTGTCAAACAGGGCATTGCCATAAATCTTTATATTCTTCTTGCCCGTCTTCCTGAGCGTCTCGACCACCAGTTTCAGGCCCTGGTCTCCGGTACGGTAATAATGCGGATAGGATATCGTGTCGCCATCGCGGATTATCTCCATGACTGTGTCAAGCGAAACGACTTTGTTGGCCCGGTGTGGAATCTTCGAGGTTATTCGGCGTCCGACCAGACGGCCGGAGTACATTCTGTCACTGAAGGCACCGTCAAAAGGTTCATATGTTTTATCGTTGTAAATCATAGTAAGCTCCTCAATAAGAATTCTCCGGCCAAACTATATGAACCCCTGACAATTGTCAACCGGCAAAGGGACGCTCCTGTCGATGCTGCCGTTTATCTGGTAAACGTAACGAGATAAGAATATGTGTTTAAAGAGGTGGGAGATGCGGCGGCGGTCAGATATCGCAGGCCGATTCTTGGCGAAGCTTTTCGAGCCGTTCCCGGTACAACTGCCCAATCTCGGCCCCGAGAATAAACACCAGGGAAGTGTAGTATATCCAGAAAGCCACCACGATCAGCAGCACGTAAGCACCATACACCAATTTGAGGGTAGCGAAATGCGTGATATAGAATCCGAACAGTTGCTTGGCCAACTCCCACAACACGGCGGCCGACAGCGCCGAGACCAGAACCACCCGCTTGGGTGGGCGCTTATACGGTACCAGGAAGTAAACGACGAAGAAGGCCGCCCAGATAAGCAGAAACGACAAGGTCGCTACCAAAATATTCTCTACCAGGTCAAACCTGAAATAGTGCAGGGCCGCTACCCGGTCGGCAAGTTCCTTGGTAATCTCCAGCGAGGGAAGCAGCGTGGTGGAAAGAAGAAAATACAATAGCACGAGCACTACCAGGCCCAGGTCCTTGAGCTTACCGATGAGGACCGATTCCGAAGACGGTACCCGGTAAACCGTATTCAAAGTTGTCCGCATACCGCTGAACAGGCTGGTCGCCGCGAACAACAACCCGACCAGACCGATTATCCCGGCCGCGTTTTTGTAAATGGTGAACTCACCCACGCGCGATAGTACCAGTTGCTTGACAAATGACGCATAGCTCTCGTAGGGAACGAGGCGTTCTATCAGAGTATCGATTTCCTGGATGATTGACGGCTTGCCCAACACCATGCCGAGGATCGCGAATATGATCAAAACCAGCGGAACGATACACATCAGCAGTGAAAAGGCCAGACCACTGGCCATCAGGAAGACGTGGTGACGGTCAATGCGGTCATATAACCCACCGCCGTAATGAACGATCCATTCGCGATAAGTATGCCACTTCAGCATCTTACTATTTCTGCCAGGCACGCTCTGAGCCTTTCGTTTGATTCACAACCGTCGCACGCTTCAACGATGCACACTCTCTTCGCAGATTTCCGGCGAAGAGACTAATCGATGTTGCCCGGAAAGTTTGAATTTTGTTCAATATATGGCCGGCCGACAACACCTGAAAGTTTTTTGTAATTGGCAAAAGGCCGATGAAAAATAAACAGCGGCCCAATCCATACTTCGTGGACAAGGAATCCTCATCGGGCTCTTACCGAGGCCTCCCGCAAAGCGCCTCACTCCTGTCAGTCCTCGCCCACCGGCTGCCGTCATGTTGGTTAGGTTTTCTCCCTGGCTTGGTTCCCAAAGACACTTTGGAGTACCTTTGCGCCGAACTGAATATGCTGTCTTACAACAACTTACGTGTATCACCAGCCTCAAGTTAAGGTCGCCCCGTAGACTCCGTCTACCTATCAAGGCAGCTGCGGACAATGCGGAATAGAGCGCTAATCCTTGCAGCAACTTCGTCCTGATGACAACCCTGACCCGCGTTGTGCCAAGTAAACCAGTTCTCGCCAACAGCATGAAAACCTCTTTACAAGGAGTCCGGGAATGCTTTACGTAGATGTACTGCAGGCTTTTTTTAGTTGACAATTTTAGCAAAAATTGGTGCGGTATATATAGTTTGGCCAAATTTCCTGCTGTTGCGGTCTTGGTCAAGTTTTACATATATGTTACAAAGAGGGAAGACGAACACGATGGACGGTCGGAGGACATGAATTAATCAACTTCTCGTCTTAGTCGACGAGGAGGTATTTCTATCAAACCTAACAACAGAGGTGAAGCAAGGAAGCAAACCGTTAAATGTACTGCTTTAATCTTAGGAGGTATTTAAATGAATCGACACGTGAAGCTGGCAGCAGCGGTGCTGCTATGTTGTTTGGCCGCGGTGTCCTGGGCAGCGACGACCGGTAAGATCACCGGCGTCATTACGGACGCCCAGACCGCCCAGCCAGTCGTGGGAGTAACGGTATCTGTCATGGGTACGAGCCTCGGTGCTATTTCCGACCAGGAGGGTCGCTATAACATCCTGAACGTACCGGTCGGCACCTATTCGCTGATGATTAGCTCCGTAGGCTATTCCAGCGTAGAGGTTGACAGTGTCGCCGTATCCGCCGATCTCGCCGCTTATCAGGACATGGCCATGAATCTATCGACCACAGAGCTGGCCGAGGTGATCAGGGTAACGGCGAAATCGCCTCTTGTGTTGAGAGATAAAGTTGCATCTATCACCATCGTGAAAAGAGAGGACCTGCTGGCCCTGCCGACCCGCGGCTTTGAGCAGTTGGTAGGCCTGCAGAACAGCGTCGTTCGGATCAACCCGAACATCAGTACTCTCCCGCGCGGAGGCAGAGAATCCGTAAATACCGGCGAATTGAACATGCGTGGCGGTCGTCCGTCGGAAGTCGCTTACTATGTCGACGGCTTCTCGCAGCAGGACCCGCTTTCCGGTAACTCCACGGCCAACATCAGCAACAACGCTATCAAAGAAGTCACGGTTATCGCCGGCGGCTTCCCGGCTGAATACGGAAACGTCGCGTCAGGTATTGTCAACGTCATCTCAAACATGGGCTCTGACGAATACCACGGCAACCTGGAAGTTGTCAGTGACAACTTCGCCAGCGGCGTCAAGAATGTCTACGACCAAAACTATTACGCCGCTGACTTCGGTGGACCGATCCCCGGTCTGGAAAAAGGTCACTTCTTCTTCTCCGGTGAGCGTCGCTGGCTGGCTGACCGCAGCCCGTCGGCTATCACCGATATGCTCCCCGGCGAACCGACCCGGCTGCCGAACAACAGCCTCGACGGTTGGTCCTATCAGGGAAAGCTCGACTACAATTTCGGTCCCAATACGAGGTTGTTTATCGGGGCCAATGGTTCGATAGACGAATGGCGTGAATATATACATACATATATGTTCAACAACGAGCACGCGCCGTATTACAAGGATGAGAACCTCGGTGCTCACACTAAACTGACTCATACTTTCGACGCCAACACCTTCATGAACCTGAGCGTGTCGTATTATGTCACCAAGCGATTCCGCGGTGACGGCATCCACAAGGAAGATCTGTGGGCTTACGGTCGCCCCAATGGCAACAGCCGCTTCGACGTGACCAACCTGTTCTGGCAGGGTGACAGCCTTGGCACCCCCAGGGATTCCACAGTTATGGTTGACGTTATTAACAACGGCGACACCACCGCCATGGAGTTTGTCGGCCGCGGTAACGAAGGCCACGTTTACGATGATTATTACAAAAGAGAATCATCATATATCGGTTTCAAGGGTGACATTACTCGTCAGATGTATAACGTTCATACCGTTAAGGCCGGTTTTGAGTTCCAGCGCCACTCGATGCGCTACTACCGCGCCTTGTTCCCGGTCGATGTCTTCAACGGACTTGACGGCGGCGGTTTCATCGATGTTGACCGCTACGGCTACGATTTTGAGGCCAACGAGTCAGACGATGAAGGTTGGGAGAACGAGACCAAGCACCCGGTCAACTGGGCCGGTTTCCTTCAGGATCGCTTCGAGTGGTCCGGCATGATCGTTAGTGCCGGTCTCCGTTTCGACTATTATGACTACAAGGCACTGCGCCTTCGCAATTTCGAGAACCCGCTCGACCCCGACTCGCTGCAGGTTAAGACTCCTTCCGATCCGGGCCTGTTCACCACGCTCGATCCGGGCGACCTCGACGAAAGCGAGAAGTTCACCCGCGTTTCTCCGCGTCTGGGCATTTCCTTCCCGATCAGCGACAAGACCCAGATGCACATAAACTACGGGAAGTTCTTCCAGCGTCCCGACCTTATCCGTCTGTATGTCGGCTACGATTACTTCGAGAAGATGGTTAAGCTCAGTGGTTACTCGTATCAGTTCGGGAATCCCAACCTCGAACCGGAAAAGACCACCCAGTACGAAATCGGCCTGACCCGTCAGTTGGGTGACAACGCGGTACTGAAACTCTCGGCGTTCTACAAGGACGTGACCGGGCTGGTTCAGGTTTATAATCAGTCGACAGCTATCAAGAACTTCGAGAGTTATCGCAACTCCGATTATAGTACGATCAAGGGACTGGAAACTCAGCTCGTCCTGAGACGGACCAACAACGTTCAGATGGATGTCAAGTACTCGCTTTCTTTCGCCAACGGTACCGGCTCCTACGCCAATACCCAGTCGAACATCTCCTGGACAAAGGGTAACCTTCCCAAACAGACGGCTCCTCTTTCGTTCGACCAGCGTCACAACATCGTTGGTGTGTTCGACTTCCGTACACGCAAGGGTGAAGGACCCAAGTGGGGTAACTTCTTCCTGTTTGAGAACTTCGGCGCCAATGTCGTCCTGCAGGCCGGCAGCGGTACGCCGTACTCGCCTCAGAAGGTGTTCAACGAGGTTACCCTGGCGGCTATCTCTCCGATTCCCGATGGTCCGCGCAACTCGCAGTACTCACCCTGGACGCTCAATATTGATATGAAGATCGAGAGAACGTTTGACGTACGCGCGTATAAACTCTCAGCTTATGTCTGGGTCAAGAACTTGCTCGACCGCGATAACGTGTATAGCGTTTACGAAGGAACCGGCACACCGGACAACACCGGTTGGCTGCAGACCGATGAGGGCGCAACCTGGCTGACCGGAAACGCGGCAACGTCTGCCGACGCTACCGGCTACACCGGAGCCGAGAAATATGAATTCAAAGAGAACAATCCGCAGAACTACGGTAATCCCCGTCAGATCCTGGCCGGATTGCGCTTCTCATTCTAAGGGATAAGAGGAGAAGATACCATGAACAAAAAACTCGTAATATGTTACCTCGTATTGTTGATGGCATTGCCCGTCATTGCCGCGCCACCATCAAAGGCGCCGGTCGGTGGTAAGGCAACAGCTCTCGATACAGGTACTTACATTGACGTCAACCAAATCATGATGCTGGTCTCCAACGACGGCGCCTTTGCCACCGACCTCGGTGGCCTCTTCGGCAGAGTCGACGGATTCTACTTCCCGTACTCAGGAGTAGACCGCATCAACAGCGGCCAGGAAACGCGAACAGTAATCTACGCGGCCGGTCTCTGGATGGGCGCTGTCGACGCCGATACCGACGACACGCTCATCTGCCTGGCCGAGTATTCCGAAGAGTACGGACCCGGACCCATGACGGCCGATGGCTCCTTCCAGCCGGACGCCTTCGAGAACCCGGCATACAAAGTCTACAAGATCTACTCCGATAGCCTCGAGGACAACCCCAACCTCGACTACACCAACTGGCCCGCGGACCAGGGTGCTCCTGTCGACAGTCTGGGTAAACCGGCAATCCTCGGCGACCAGATGCTCTGGACCGTTTGCAACGATGCCGATGCTACTCTGCATACCAACAACTCCGGCAAAACCGACCCCATGGGACTCGAGGTTCAGCAGACCACATTCGGCTTCGATCGCACCGGTTCGCTGTCCCAGATCGTCTTTATTAAGTTCAAGCTGATCAACAAGGGCGGACGCAACCTCAAAGACGCTTACGTGTCCTTGTGGTCCGACCCTGACCTGGGCGACGCCGGCGATGATCTGGTGGGCTGCGACACGAACCTGTCCATCGGTTACTGCTATAACGCCAACGACGATGACGGCACCTATGGCAGTCGGCCGCCGGCTGTCGGCTTTGACTTCTTCCAGGGTCCACTGGTGCCTGCAACTCCAGGAGATACCCTTGACGATGGCACCCCGATGGTCGCTATCATGTGGGGTGATTCAATACCCGGTTTCGTTAATATGGGCATGACCCGTTTTGCCAAGTATATCAACGGCACCGACCCGCAGAATAAGACCGAAACCTATAACTACATGCAGGGTCTGCTGGCCGACGGCTCGCCGTACATCTACGATGGCCAGCCGACAACCTATTACGGAACCGGTGATCCGGTAGCGGACGAAGGCGACCTTGATGACGATGCCGCCGACCGCCGCTTCATGGTCACCACCGGACCGTTTGACTTCGGACCGGGCGACTCCACCGAGATTATCACGGCTATCGTGGTCGGATGGGGCGCAAACCGTCTGAACTCGATTACGCTGATGAAACAGATCGATGAATCGGCACAGAGGACATACGAGAAGTTCTTCAATCCTCCGCCGCCTCCGATGAAGCCGATTGTTTCGGTCACCGAACTCGACCAACGCATTACCCTGCAATGGACGGACACCTCCGAGATCGATCAGGGTGTGGCGACATTTGAGGGCTACACCGTCTACCAGGGTGAAACACCGTCCGGACCGTGGACCATGCTGGCCAACTACGACGTTGTCAACGGCATCATGGGTATTGCCGACACCTTCTACAATGCGGTCCTGCAGGAGCTGGTCCCGGTAGTCGTAAAAGAGGGTACCGATACCGGCATCAAGCGCTACTTCAGCACGACCAAGGACGCGATCAACAGCGCCGACCTCTATAACAATACCCGGTATTATTTCAAGGTCGAGGCGTACTCGTACGATCCTACCCGACCGCGAGGAGAACAGACACTTACCTCGCAGATGATCGTGACGGGCATACCACAGTCGCCGCCCGCGAGTACCATGCTACACAACACGTTCGGCGATATTCTCGAGGTAGCGCATGTCGGTGGGTCCAACGGTTCAGTTGAACCTCACGTGGTTGACCCGGCCGCTTTGACCGGCCACAACTACCAGGTAGTATTCACAACCTATCAGCCCGATACAACTATTACAATCGAGTGCTGGCAGGATACAACTTTCTACTACACGTATGACACCCTGCTTGACAC
>JAUXBJ010000087.1 GCA_030619425.1 bacterium | reverse complement strand
GACCCACCGAAGTATCCACCCAGTGGCAGTTTCTCAAGTTGTACGTCGAAGCCCGTCACGGAGCCGTAATCGCCGTTGTCGAAGTGGGTGATGGTAGTAGTGGCATCGCGTAGTGAAGCGCGCGTAGTGACCAGATCCTTGATATCCTTGCAGTAGGCGGTCAGGTCGATCCGGAGATCCTCGCCGATCAGGTGGTCCAGACCAAGCTCGTAAGAAATTGTCTGTTCCGGTTCCAGATCAGGATTACCCAATAGCGGATAACCCGAGGTGACGTCTCCCTGAATATTCGTGTACAGATAAGTATAGCGTGGCTCCTGGTAGTACACGCCGTAGTTGAAATGCATAACCGAGGCTTCGGCTATCGGGAAGGACACACCCAGACGCGGCGACAGCCGGGATTTGGACTCAGCCTCGACATAACGCGCTACCGTATCCAGGGGCGCGTCCCGTGGAGTGACATTATAGCTGATATCGGCGTTGTGATAATCAAAGCGCAAACCTACGTTGATGACGAAATCCTTGTATTCCAGTTTGTCCTGCAGGAAGGCCGAGGCCATCAGCGGCTTACTGGAGTATTTCTCGCCATACGGGTTGTCGTTGAAGAACTGTTTGGAGTCCCAGGCTACATTATAGCGCCGATACTCGATACCGGCCTTGACCTGGTTCGATTTATTTAGCTGGGTCAACAGGCTGGCTTTCACCGAGGTGTATTTCGATTCTCTTCGATGGAAGGTCGGATTGAAATCATCGCCGAGCGTAAAGCCTACCACATGGTATGGGTTTTCGTAATCGCGATAGCCCAGATAGTTGTCGTCGTCGATCGTCCCTTCATCATATCCCGGCCACTGGTCCCAGTAAGTGTCGATCAGGTCAGGTGGTCCCTGCCAGGTGCGGGTTTTGAAAGTGTTGACCGTCGCGGAGAAAATCATACTCTCATTGAAATGGTAATTCCCCGTCAGCCCCAACAGATGGGACTTCTTCTCGAATACCGGCAGACCGTCCAGGTTGAAATCGTACGAGATGCCGTTGACGTCGCGGTGCGTATAGGCGCCACCGCTGGCGTCGTGATAGGTGAAGTTACTCTTGAGCCTTATGCGCGAAGTGGGCTGAGCCGACACCTTGGCCGTCCAGGTGTAAGCATCGTAGCCGTTGGCCGGAAGTGAGGTTTCGTCGGTGAGGTATTCTCCGGCCGTGAAGAAAGTGTAGCGTTTTGGATCCATGCCCATGATCGGGCCGGATAGATTGAACGCCAACGACCGATTTCCGGTCCGCTTCAGGCCGCCCCAATCTCCGGTGGTGACGTCGTAGGGATGGGTAGCGCCTTCGTAGACCTTTATGCCCCCATGAAACATGGGACCGCCGTCGCGGGTGACGGCGCTGACGACACCGGAGAGAGCTTCACCATACTCAGCGGTGTAGCCGCCGGACGTAAGCGACAACTCCTCCAATGCTGACGGCATGATGCGAATGCCGGCGGTTGAGTAGAACGGGTCCTGAACCGAGAACCCGTCGTAGTAGTAGGCCACC
Source organism: bacterium (assembly GCA_030619425.1). Taxonomy (GTDB): domain Bacteria; phylum Zixibacteria; class MSB-5A5; order GN15; family FEB-12; genus JAJRTA01. Next base: position 5,456 of record JAUXBJ010000087.1, on the reverse strand, counting down.
TGACCGGCGCGACCACCGCGAACGTGGAGGCGGTCATCGCGGCCCACTACCACCCCCGGATAGTTGGTTAGAACCGACTGCACGGTGGTGATGTTGGGCAAGTCATTCAACCGATCGGCGGTGAAGATGACCCGCGATTCAGTCTGGTCCAGTTGGACTATCGGGTTGGAGGCGACCACCACGATTTCCTGACCGATCTCGACGGCCTGTTGGTTAAGTTCGAAGTCGACCGGTGTTGTCAGATCGACCAGAACACGAACCCCCTGTTTGATTATCGACTTGTAGCCCATGAAGGTGACGGAGAGATCACACTTGCCGACAGGCATGTCGATCATGAAGTACTCTCCGTCAACGTCCGTCTGCGTGGCGATGTTTGTTCCCGCCAATCGAACCGTAGCCCCCACAATGGGTTCGCCGGTTCGTGAGTCGATAACCTCTCCCGATATCTTGCCGCTCACACCCGCCTCCAACGGCGCTGCATCGAAAAGCACCAGGAGCACAAGCGGGAGCAAGAACAACGATAGAAGTGGTTTGTACAAGGCAACTCCTCCTGCACTGTTTATATGAAGCATATCTTTTGTCTCTAATCTCTGTTAAGGTCCGGCTTCTGAAACGGAATCGCTTTGTGTTTAATGTCGGCGCGCCAACCGAATACTTGACAGCCAAAAAGGACTCCACTGGGGAACCGAAATTTCGCCTGGGCAACCGATTTCAACCCCGTGAGCCGAACTTGTCAAGTTTTGGGCGCGATATCCGATACGTAAGGAAATACGACCACCGGCGTAGACCTCCGTGGGATACGCCTCACCGCATAGGGTTGTCAACGTTGTCACAGATGAAGGCTCCAGTACGCCTATGAATGACTGGTCCAGAAGAGTTCTCCTAGCAGTAGTGGTGTGGTGTCTTCTCGCCGCAGGCGGGGCGGTACACGCAGCCGATGATATCCAGGTCGGCATACTCATCCGCGACAGTCTGAAGTCTACCCTCCGGACCCTGCAGGGCGCACGTAAGGTGGTCCGACGGGCCCATCCTGAGGCTGTTTTCCATGTCTTTCAGGTAGGCGAAAACGCCTCGGCCAACCTTGATATCGTTGACTCGCTGGACAAAATATCACCGGATGTCATCCTTACGGTAGGCAGCTCGGCGACTGAGTTTGCCGAGACCAACCTCAAAAACGTCCCCATTGTATTTTCAGCGGTGAAATACCCGGTGCTTTCCGGATTCGTCAAATCAATGGCCCGGCCCGGCAGTAATATCACCGGCGCCTCACTCAATGTCCCGGTCAGTCTCCAGTTCAAGTATTTCAAGAAAATCGTCCCGGGGCTTAAGAAGATCGGCGTGCTGTACACCGATAACACGGCCAGCCTGATAGCTCATGCCAGGGTGGTGGCTAACAACGCCGGGCTCACTCTGGTGCCGATACCGGTAAACAACTTCAAGGAATTGCCGCAAGCCCTGGATTCATTAGCCACGGTGGTTGACGGCATCTGGAGCGTGGCGGACAACAACTTGTTTGATCCCCGCTCCACCCGGTACATCCTGATGAACACCCTGCGCAAGGGCGTGCCTTTCATGGGCTTCTCGCGCCACGTGGTCGAGTCGGGAGCGCTCTTCGCCCTTGATTTCGATTATAAGGCGATCGGAATGCAAGCCGGTGAGATCGTCAAAAGGATCTTGGCTGGGCAGAAGCCGAACGATATCCCGGTGACGCTGGCCGATGTAGTTTGGTTTCATTACAACGAAAAAACAGCCCAGCATGTAAAGGTCGAGATCCCCGATGAACTGGTGGCCGTGGCCAAGGAGGTGTACCGATGAACCTCCGAGGCTGGATCGACCACTGGAAGTTGCGCACGAAATTCGTGTTGCCGATATCCTTTATCCTGGTCTGTTCGATTCTGGTCGTCAGCGCCTATCTGATCGAGCGCCAAGAAGAAGGTTTCCACCTCGGGCTGGAGACCAACGGCGAGACCATGGTGAGAATTCTGGCCATGCAGGCCGAAAGTGGTGTGCTCTTTGAAGACAGGCAGGAACTGGAAGAGTTGCTGGAGAAATTCTCGGTCTTCGAAGATATCCGTTGTGCCATAATCTATAACCGTGAAGGCGAAGTGCTGTCGCAGCTCGGCCAATGGCATGATCACAGTACGGTTCGACTCAGAGAAATCAACCTATCCAATGATCCCGAGGATGCCTCCAGCTCTGACTTTTACGTAGAAGACTCCGCCGGCGCCGTTTACATCGAATTTAACTATCCGGTGATGACCCGTGTCGAGAAGCTGGACCGCGAAAACCTCGGTATCACCGGCGGCATCGACCCGTCGTTGACTCGTACGTTTGTGCGTGAGCATCTGGGCGACATAAAGCTGGTGCTGAGTCTTGAGAATGTGAACAAATCGATCTCCGAAGCACGCCTGGCGGCAATTATTCTGACCTTACTGGTAGTGGCTGTTACGATTGTGTTCATTGCTTTCATTGTTCGGTTCGTTACCAAGCCGGTCAAGATGTTAGTCGACGTTACCGATCAGGTGGCCCGGGGCGATCTAAGTCAACGCTTGCATCTCAAGCAGCATGATGAGATCGGACAGTTGGCCAACACTTTCAACAAGATGATCGGATCGCTGCAACAGTCACGCAACGAGATTGAGGATTACAATCGAACGCTGGAGGAGAAAATCATCCAGCGAACCCTCGAACTTGAAGATGCCCAGGCGCAATTGATTCAGTCCGAAAAAATGAGCGCCATCGGTCAGTTGGCGGCGGGTGTGGCCCACGAGTTGAACAATCCGCTTGGCGGCATTCTCGGCTATGCGCAGTTCGCGCTGGAGAAAATGAAGAAGAAGGGCACCGGCGAGTTTGGCGACAAGGAAGTGAACAGCTTCATACGCTACCTCACTGATATCGAGACACAAGCGCGGCGCTGCAAAGCGATCGTACAGAACCTGCTCAGATTCTCCCGCTCGCGGCGGGAGACCGAGTTCGATGAGGTTAACGTCAATGCCATAATCGAGGACACGGTGACGTTCGTCGAACATCAACTGCACATGAATCAGATCGAGTTGAAGCTTGAGACTGACGCCGACCTGCCCGCTATTCAGGGCAACGGCGGTCAGTTGCAGCAAGTGTTCACCAACCTCATCATCAACGCCATGCATGCTTCAGCACCAGAAACCTGCATCACCGTCAAGTCGCGATACAGTCCGGCGCTGGGAGAGTTCGGCGGCGCCGTCGAGTTGCAGTTTATCGACCGGGGCTCAGGCATCGAGCCGGAGAACGTCAAGAAGATTTTTGAGCCGTTCTTTACCACCAAGGAAGTCGGTAAGGGTACCGGGCTGGGTCTTTCAGTCAGCTACGGTATCATCAAAGACCACGGCGGCGAGATCAAAGTCGACTCCGTGATCGGTCAAGGGACGACTTTTACTCTTATCCTCCCAGTTCAGAAACCTGCAGACGTGTCCGATACTTCTAAAGAGAAGCTTGGAACACAACCGGACGCACAGGTGTAGATCGCCGCTGATGCAGGATAATAACTCAAAATCAATCCTGATCGTTGATGATGAAGAGATCATCCGTGAGTTCCTCCTTGAGGTCCTGGGCGAAGACTATCAGATATCTGTCGCCTGCGACGGCGATGAGGCCATCGCAAAAATCAAAGAGCGCAAGTTCGATCTGATCATCACCGATCTGAAGATGCCGAGAGTTTCAGGCGAAGAAGTGGTGAAGTTTGCCCGGCAGATGGATCCCGATTATCAAGTCGTGATTATCTCCGGGTATTCCACCCTTTTTTCCGTCAGCGAATCGGCCAAGAGTGGCGCCTCGGCCTTTCTTTCCAAGCCGTTTTCGATTTCGGATCTCATGAAGGCAGTGACCGAATGTATCGAGCAATGAGGTAACCGATGGCACGGATTCTAGTGGTGGACGACTCTTTGGTGATCAGGAATCTCTTGGTGGAGTACCTGAGCGACCAGGGTCATCAGGTCGACACAGCCACTGACGGACAGGAAGGTATCGAGAAAGCGCTTGACGGCGATTACGATGCCATCCTGTGCGACTTACATATGCCTCGCAAGAACGGCTATCAAGTGTTCACCGAGGTGATCGCTCACCGTCCCCAGTCGCGGTTTATCATGACCGACTCCCTGCCGGATGAACTGGCTCGCATGGCTCAGGAAGCAGGAGCGTATGGTTGTTTGACCAAACCGTTTGACCTTGATGAGGTAACCAGGACGTTGGAGCGGATCCTCGCAGTAATCAAAACAACATGACTCGGACTGACGAAAAAGGGATACGCATCGTTGTCGCCGATGACGAGGAAATCGTCCTCTCATTGCTTCGCGACACGCTCGAGGACGAAGGCCACGCGATTGAAGTGGCCGCCAACGGTCCCGAGGCGCTCAAGCTGATCGAAGCCTCCCCGCCTGACCTCATCATCACCGACATCCGTATGCCTCACATGGACGGTATCGAACTGGCCTCCAGGGCGCGCCAGTTGTGTCCCGACCTCGTCGTCATATTCATGACCGGTTACGCCGATCTGAATTCGGCCAAGGATGCAATCAAGCAGGGCGCCTTTGAGTACATTCTCAAACCGTTCGAGTTGACCGAAATCCGACAGGTAGTCACAAATGCGGTCGAGAAGATACGTCGGCAAGCGGCCGACAAGAACCCTGACACGCAGTTGGAACGGCTGTCCGATCTTAATCAGATGCTCTACACGGCAGGTGACCGCAAGTCGCTGACCACCCTGTCGTTGAAATTCGCGCTGGTCCACTGTGGGGCCACGCGTGGAGCGGCGCTCTATTGGGCCAACCAGGTTACAGATTGCCGACTCATCAGCATCATAGATGAACAGACCGAGGAAGTAACGCTTCCGGACGGTCCTTTGATCAAGTGTCTGGGGAAGGTTGATCCATGGCTTCTTGAAACGCCGTTTTACTTTAGCCGAATGGACGAGCACCCGCTGTACAAGGCTTGCCCCGACCCAGCCCTGACCGATTACCTGCTGCCGCCATGCCTTCAATCAGCCGAACGAATCGTGACCGTACCGCTGAGTCGCGCCGGCTCGCTCTACGGTCTGGTTATGATTGGTCTCCATCAAGAAGCAGAGAAGCTCAAAGAAACCGACCTGACCTTCCTGTCCATTACGGCCAGTCAGTTGGCCTTGTCGTTGGAGAACATCCTGCTTCTGGATGAGGCCAAGGATGCGTACGCTCGGCTGAAAGAACTGCAGGACGAGACGATCCAGTTGGAAAAGATGGCCACGCGCGGCGAGATGTCGGCTGAAATCGGCCATGAACTGAACAACTTCCTGGGTGTCGTTGCGGGCAATCTGTCGCTGTTGGAGCATCACCTCAAGAAACAGCACTACGATGAACTCGACAGGTATCTGCACGCCATCACGGAGAATGTCGAGAAGATCAAGACGTTCACCGCCAACCTGATGGATCTGACCCCGATCGCCT
>JAUXBJ010000269.1 GCA_030619425.1 bacterium | reverse complement strand
TGGGACGGACTTTCGAGGTATCCCATGGCGGAATGTTTTTTTGTATCAGATTTGCACGGCGATTTCGAGCGCTTTCAGAAGCTCTTCGATTCCATCATGAGTACTCCACCCAGAGCGCTCTTTATTGGCGGAGATATCCTTCCATTCGGGGTCGGTGCGACGACTCATCCTGCTATGGATCATGACAGCTCTATAATCGGCTATCTAACACGAGAATTCGGGAACCTCCGGCGGGCCCTGTCGAGCCGATACCCGCGAATCTTCATAATTCTCGGTAATGATGATCCTCGTTTATGCGAGGAGGACCTCCGCGCCGGGGCGGAAGAAGGACTGTGGGAGTATGTCCACAACTCCAGAACCGATTTGGGGGAGTTCTCCGTCTACGGGTACTCATTTATCCCCCCGTCACCATTCCTGCTGAAAGATTGGGAGCGCTATGATGTGTCTCGCTTTGTTGACCCCGGCTGTGTATCTCCGGAGGAAGGGTACAGGTCAACACCTGGAGGAGGGAAAAAGGAGCGGTACCGGACCATCGAACGGGACCTTCAAGAGCTTGCGCAGGACGATGACCTTGCCAGGGCGATATTGCTTTTTCATTCGCCCCCGTACCAGTCAAAGCTGGACCGGACAGCGCTCGACGGCAAGATGATCGATCACGTTCCGCTTGACCTGCATACCGGATCAATAGCGATTCAGAGGTTCATCGAGAAGCGCCAACCGCTGCTGACGCTACATGGCCATATTCATGAGTCAACTCGCCTGACAGGCTTCTGGCGGGACAAGATCGGACGGACTCACATGTTCAACGCCGCCCACGACGGTCCGGAACTGGCGCTGGTGAGGTTTGACCTCGACGATCTGGAGAACGCGCGTCGAGAGTTGATTTAGCTCAGTTTTCGGCAGTTGTGGTGGCTGAGCCGGGTAGGGCGGGTCCGTCTGCGAACCCGCCTCCTAAATTCCGCTCCCAATCGGAACATATTTATGACAACCGCTTTAGCTCAGTTTTCGGCAGTTGGTTTCATTGGAAGCGGCCGAGCGGCATCAGTAGTAGCGTCTATTTTCGCTGCCCAACTTGTCTTCCTGGCGATATCATCATCAGTGACAATATGTACATCCAGGAGTCCGTCGGTGCGGTAGCCGGTTTGCAGGTAATTCATCTCACCAAGACAGAGGCTCCAGCCCTCCAGCCAGTCGCGAAGCAACCCCAACTGTTCAGAATCACCTCGGAAGTGAACTAACAAGTCGATATCGCTGGCGGGACCGGCAGTGTCGTTCTTAGTGCTGCCGAAGACGTAAAAGTTGGCGACCCCGAAGCGCCTGGAGTCCAGTGAAGCGGCAATTCGCTCAGCCATCATCAGCCGCCAGCGCCAGTACTGTTCGCCGGCCGTCGGTTGAACCGTCTCGGTTGTCGTAGGGGCAGCGACAGCACTCGACGGGGGGGCCAGCAGCCCCACCCCTTCATCAAGATCAGCATTGAGCAATATGTGCAAAACGTCCCCGTCACTGCTGGAGGGCACATCGATGACGCGAACGACATCGGTGAGTTGCGAGTATTCCGGAAGGATGTCGGTCAGGACATTGGTGGAGCCGAGCAGGAATCTCTCATTGAAGATTGTCTCATCCTCGTCAGGGTACAACGGCAGGTAACGTATGTCCGCCTCAACCAGATCCTGGAAGAAGTGGGTCCCAAAGGAGAGGTCCGGCACGTAGTTGCCCTTTTTTCTCGCGATCTCGATCAGGGCGGCGGTGTTGTTAATGTCGGAGTAGGATACGCTAACCCCGAGTTTTATGTCCCCACGGCTACCCCAGCGACCCGGACCTATCAGAACGAACTGGTGTTTGGGTAACAGTTTATTCAGCCGGCCGACGGCTCGACCAACATCCGCCATCGCTGATCGATCGGGCAACTCCGCGTATTTCTGTGGGTCCACGTAGACGATATGCGTAATGTCCGGTGTCCGACCGTTGGATATGTATCTGTTGGCTGAAAAGACAACGCGATCCTCAGGGGTGCCCTTGGGAATAGGCGCCGGAGCGCTCAGGGCTGAGTAGCTCTGGGAGCGACACTGCAACAGGTAGAGATGTTGACCATCCGAGGCAAACTCGATATCCACCGGAATGCCCAGAGTCTCCTCAAGGGTATCAAGAATGGCCTTCACCCGGTTTACGAACGGGGTCCGTTGCGTCAGACCGTCGAACGTCACGACCAGATCGTCGTGATCGTAGTCGATATTCAGCCCTGACGGTATCCGCATGAGATCATCTTCAAAAATGGACACTATATTCTGCGCACCGGGGAACTCATCACCGACCTCGCGCAGGAAGGCCCGGACATCCATCGTTTCAAACGTATTGGTCGACAGGTTGATAACATCAATCTCCTTTGGCGAGTATCGCGCCGTCTCATCCGGACTGGCATTCGCCCGCAAGCCCGGCTGCCCCGGAGCAATCAGGACAGGGTAGTCGTCGCTGAGACGATCGACGGCTCGTGTGCCCAGACCGGGGACCAGCCTGATCAGACCGTCCTCGCGCGTGATCCTGGGCGACCAGCGAAACTCGTTTCTGCTGAAAGCCACACCGGCGTAGGAGGGCAGAAAGTATTTGCCCACCCGTGTCCCCACGACCTGCTCGACCATGATGCCCATTTCCTCGCCGAAATCGATCAGGTCTCTCTCGGTGCGATATTCAATCGGATCGGGACCGAAGGTCGACGCATAGACCTCGGCGATGGCGTCGAGCAGAGCTTCGAGTTTCTGATGCTTGCTGCCCTGATTAGCCACAAACAGGCTCTTGTACTTGCCGGAGAACACGGCGCCGATCCGGTCCTCAAGAAGACTGGAACTACGCACGATGAGCGGTTGGTCACCCAGATCGTCCAGGGCGGCCGACAGGCCGTTGACAATGTCCGCGGGGAACCGGGCATTCTTGAAAGTTTGCACAATGTGCGGGTATTCGAAACGCACTTGATTGATCGGTTTGTACTTCTGCTCGACAACCTCGTCAAAGTTGTTGTAGTGCATAAAATGGAGCAGAACATCGGAGGTAATATGGTAGGTTTTGGGAATTCTGACGTCGGCCAGAAGTTCGTTCTCCAATGCCTTCTTCTTCAGAATCTGTGTCGCCAGAAACAGGCCGGCGCTCTTGCCGCCAAGTTTGCCATGACTCTCCGCAGAGAAAACGACACGGTTCAGCAGGTGAAAGAAGTCGCGAACATCAATGAAGTTCTTGGCCACGCTGATAAACTGAAGCTGATCCGATAAAAACCGTCGAATGAGGGAAACCTCAATACCACGTTTGTTGGGCGACTGGATATCGGGGTCCTGCTCGGCCAGATGATGGTACCGTCGTATGGCGTCGGCTACTTCCGACAAAGACAGATTACGGTTCACCACCTGCACGAGAAACGACAGCTTGTCTTCATGGATCCATTTCTGTATGAGACGGAAGATATCGTCATCAGGCAGGTGTACTGAGGCGGTCTTGAAAATCTCCCCACAGATCTCAGGTGAAAAGCCGATTTGCCGACGCTCGTACGGCTGATTCATATCCTCCATCATCGACTCTTCCAACTGTCGTGTGTCCGGCGAGAACGTTTGGACAATCTGTTCGGCATCTTCAATGCCGCTCCAGCACATGTGATTGAGCATTTTGCGGGCGACACTCAGATAGAGATTGCGGTCGGTTTGTTTGAGCATCTGCAGCACTATCTGCCACTCGACTTTCCTGCTGATCTCAGAATCGCCCTGACGATGCTCCCACCTATCGGCAATATCCCGCATCTTCAGGCTTGCAATGCGGTGACCGATACGGTCGGCGATCGTTTTGATCAGCTTGCTCTCCTCTTTCAGGAAGGGTCCGTCATCCCACTGCGGCATTTCCCTGGTGTAGAAAACGCAGATCGAACCGACGGTAGCGCCGGCGGCAACGATGTCGGCGCGTAAGCCCCACTCGGTCTCAGTGAAGTCGGGCGTCGTGTAGGTCCTGTTGTCGAGAACCATTCGTGCTACGCACACGTCGGTATACTGCCACCCCGGGGGTATCGCCTCGAGAACGGCCTTGCAGATTTCGTCGAGCCCGACGTCAGGCATACCCAGAACTTCCTCAACCTTGTACAGGCAATTAAGTTCCTTGGCCCTCTCCTGAAGTTGGTGGAGTAGACGGTCGACCGATTTCCCTCGGTCGTCGCCTTCATTTCGTGAGGTCATCTCAGAATCACTCCCTTACTGAGTCGCCCGTCAACCTTGATTAGTAACGGTGCTTCCAACCTTATGTGG
>JAUXBJ010000014.1 GCA_030619425.1 bacterium | reverse complement strand
TTCATGGCACAGGTCTCTTTCCAGGGCACGAATCACCTCCTTGTTGATTCTTACCCAATATAACCTGTTACCTATGTCTCCGGTTTAATCTGTTACCTATCTGCCCGGTTCATACCAAATGGGCTTCTGGCGCTTTGCGCGTTTCCGGGTGGCACCCTCAAATTCGGTTTGGGGGTGGCTCTTCTAATTCCCCGCCCCAAACAAGGTTTGAGACGGCCACCCGACGTGAGATTCGGAACTCATGGGGCTAATCCTTTTAATGACCGATGCGCAGGCGCATTGTGCGTGGATTTGGTATGTTTTTATGACGGCAACCCGCCCCAAACAAGTTTGAGACGGCCACCCGTCGTTGGCCCAAAGGGTCGCCGAAGGGCTGATGCGACAACCTCGCTGAGCTAGCCTTTCAGTTCATCGAACAGAGACTGTACTTCGGACAAGTAATAATCCTTGAATGCTTCCTCGGGCCTAAACCTCAGCAGCACCTTCCTAGTGGCGTCAAGCATAAACGTGGATGCGAACACGGTAACATCACGTATTGGCTCGGGATTCCGTATTCTCGCCAGTCCCGCTTCTGTCTTAGATACGGGAGTCAAGAATGCGGAGAAATCACGCGCGTGAGCAACCCTCGACCACACGCGATAGAGAAAGTCGTACTGTGCGTCTCTACCAACATGGTTAGCTAACTGCTGGGTGTTGGGAGGACCGCCGAATAATCCATGCCAAGGAACGCGTTTGCCCAGACGCTCGAATTCGGTTTGAATGTCCCGGAAGTGGTCCTTATTCATCAGTCGTTCCAAGTTGTCAATCGCGGTTTGAACATCCTCAGTGGGAAAACTAAGTAGGTCATTAACGCTCTTATCCTTGGCTATGGCTGCTCTGAACTGCTTGCCCCTATCAGAATCGGGGAGCAGGGACATGTAGAAGGCGATTCTGCTTCTATTGTATTCGGCAAGCCAACTCAGCGATCGCTTTTCATAATCAGCGTCACTTTCGAATATGTAATCAAGAGACAAAAGGCCCTCGAATGAACTCCGAACAATCGGAAGGGCTGGCGCAGCACAACAGTTAGCTGTAAGGACTTCGACGGCATCAGTCATCTCTAGGACGTGACGGTACAGAGCCATAGGTGCCAGATCAACGTCGGCACCGCCGGATGGAGATTGTGCACATCTACCGAAGACGTTGGTGCCGTTGTTGACCAGTTCTCGCATAAGGGGCGTTGCTGTCAACAGTATGTCCTGAGCCTCCGCAATACTCAAGTCTCTATCAAGAATCGAATCCAGTGGTTTGGTGGGCATTTGAGCCTCCGCTTTTTTCGGATTGCCTTGACATAAAGCACTGCCACTTCACAGGACCGACAATCCCTGTAAACCATCAATGTTTTGAGTTGTTGGCTGCCAAAGGATACTGCTTTATCGACAATCAGTCAATGTCTTTGTATCTCCCCTCCCAAACCCGCAAAACCCCGCAGGCTTACACCCACGGGGTTGGGGAAATTCGTATGCGATGTGCGAAGAGGCGCTTAGGAGAGGGAGGCGACGAAGCGGGTCAGGCGCGATTTGTTGCGGTCGGCGTTGTTCTTGTGAATCAGGTTGGAGTCAGCCGCTTGATCCAATAGCACCGATACCTCTTTGAGCTTGGGGGTCGCGTCCTCTTTACTGGTCATGGCACGCAGTTCCCTGATAGAAGTACGCAGGATGGAACGCCGGCCGCGGTTGCGGTTGCGCTGCTCGGTGGAAGTCTTGACTCGTTTTTCGCACGATTTATGGTTTGGCAAACTCAAACCCTTTCTTTATTATGAACTCCAAACTAGCTTGCTATTATATGTCGGCGGTATCGCTTTGTCAACCAGCAGCGTGAAAAAAGGTTCCTTTATCGGTTCGGCCTCAACAGTGTCGGGCGCCACGGCCCTCTCGCGGGTTTTCGGACTGGTGCGCGAGCAGGTGATGGCCTACTTTTTCGGCGCCGGGATGGCCACCGACGCTTTCGTGACCGCCTTTCGCATCCCCAACCTGTTGCGCGACATGTTTGCCGAGGGAGCGTTGTCGAGCGCTTTCGTGCCGGTGTTCAAGGAGAAACTGGTCAAAACCTCCGACCAGGAGGCGTTCAAATTAGCCGATATCGTATTCACGGCAATCTTCTTAGTAGTCGGGCTGATCGTACTGCTGGGCGTGGTGGCAGCGCCGGTGATAATCTATGTGACGGCGCACGGGTTCACCGAGTTTGCGCCCAAGTTCGACCTGACTGTCGACCTCACTCGGATTATGATGATCTACCTGCTGTTTGTGTCGCTTTCAGCATTGATCATGGGGATGCTGAACTCATTCGGACGGTTCGCAGTGCCCGCTTTGTCGCCGGCTATGTTCAATCTCGGTATCGTCCTGACGGTTGTTATCGGCTACCGCTATTTCGACCAGCCTGCTTACACGCTGGCCTTGGGCGTCGTGCTCGGCGGCGCCTGTCAGGTTTGGATCCAGGTGCCGGCTCTCTACAGGATCGGCTACCGTTGGCGCCCGTGTTTTGACTTTTTCGATGAAAGCCTCAGGAAAGTGCTGCGGCTGATCGGGCCGATGATTATCGGGATGTCGGCCGGGCGGGTCAATATTCTGCTCAACACCCTGCTGGCCTCGTTTCTGGTGGAGGGTTCGATCTCGTACCTCAATTACTCCTACCGACTGATGCACTTCCCGCTCGGGGTTTTTGCCGTGGCGCTTGGTACGGTAGCTTTACCGAGAGTATCCGAACTGGTTGCCCGCCGCGACACCGCGGGTCTCAACAAGATTCTGTCGGAAACCATCAACCTCAACATGTTCGTGGTGGTGCCGTCGGCAGTCTGTCTGGCCGTGCTGGGTCAGCAGATTGTCGAACTGATCTACAGTTGGGGTGCTTTCACCGATGCCCACGCCGCCAATACCGCGCTGGCGTTGCGCCACTATGCTTACGGATTGATCGGCTTCGCAGGGGTGCGGGTGACGGTGCCGTTCTTTTACGCCTTCGGCGATTCGAAGCGTCCGATGCAGATTTCAATCATCTCGGTTGCGATCAACATGGCTCTGTACTATCCGCTCATCAAGATGCTGGACTTCGCCGGGCTGGCCGCGGCAACATCGGTCGCCGGGTTGGTCAATTTCGCGCTGTTGGTATACTATCTCCCGACCAAAGGGCTGAGCGTCGCCGCCGGCAGGTTGGGATTGAATCTAGTGCGGATTCTCGCAGCATCGTTTCTGGCGTTCCATGTGGCCGGGCTGCTGCCGTATCATCCCGAGCCGACCGGGTCGGAGGTGCTTGATCGGGCCATCAATCTTGTGATACCTCTGGTCGTAGCGGCGGTGCTGTATATTCTGTTCTGTTTCGTTTTTCGTGTGCGCGAGGTGACCAAACTGGTCGGCCTGTTGAAACGCAGAAAACCTTCGAATGAATAAATGAGTCGCAAGTACCCGGCTGTATTCTACCTGCTGTTTGTCCTGGTGGGGATTGTCCTGGCAGACCAGGCCCGATGGCCGGCTGAGTGGTTTCTGTTGTCGGCCCTGATGCTGTGCCTGATCGGCATTGCTCTCTTCCGTTCGTCTCCGAAGGCGGCATCAATCCTGTTCGGCCTGTTCATGCTGTCGTTCTCGGCCTATCAATTCAGCATCCGCTACTACGATATCGGGCCGGGCCACATCACCAACTTCGTCACCGATGGTGAGCGTTACGAGATCTTCGGCGAAGTGATCGATTGGCCGGACCTCAAGAGTACCGGCACCGAGATCAAGATTTCTGTCGATTCCCTCGGGCCGCCGGTCGAGCGGGCGGTTGACGGCGCTATCCTGCTCAAGATCCACGACAGTACAACGGCCTTGCAGCGCGGTGATCGGATTGAGTTTCGGAGTCGTGTCTTTGACATCAAGGGAGGAAGCTCGCCCGGTGGTTTTGACTATCGACGCTATCTTCACCTAAAAGGGGTTTTCGGTGTTGTCTACCTGAATAACCTGCTCGATGTCCGCATTGATACCGAAGGCCGGTCGACCGTCCTGAGTTGGATAGACCTGCTGCGCAGTGAGATCACGGCGAGTTTCTATCGTAACCTCGGTGAGGCCGGCGCCTCGCTGGCGGCCGGTTTTCTGATCGGCGAGACCCGAAACATCTCGCCGGAAGTGTACCAAAGGTTTCGCGATTCCGGCACTCTGCACCTGTTGGCCGTGTCGGGTTCCAACGTGGCATTGGTGCTTGCCTTCGTGATCATCATGCTGCGACCGTTGGGCCTCAGACGCTGGAATCGAGCGTTTGTGCTATTGGCCGTGGTTGTCGCTTTTTCGTTGGTATCCTATGGTGAGCCGTCGGTGGTGAGGGCGTCGATTATGGCGTCGCTGGTTATCGGGGCTGGTCTGGTGCAACGACGGTACGACCTCAACAATGTCATAGCGGTAGCCGCTCTGATAATCCTGCTATATGATCCCGCTCAGCTTTACGATGTCGGCTTTCGGCTCTCTTTTGTCGTTGCCTGGGGGTTGGTCTATTTGCTGCCGAAAATCCATGCGCTCTTCGCCGGCTACCATGGGCGACGGTGGTATCGCTGGGCCGTTTTTCCAATAGCGATCTCTCTGGTGGCTCAAATATGTTCGGCTCCGTTGACCGCCTATCATTTCCAGCGGGTGCCGCTGATTTCTCCGCTGGCCAACCTGGTGATTGTACCGTTAGTGTCGCTGGCCGTCATCGCATCATTGTGTCTGTTGGTGGCCGATCTGATCTTCTCGCTGTTGGGAGCAATGGTCGGATCGCTGCTTAATCTGCACATGAATCTGATTCTGTATCTGCTTGCCTTCTTCGGTGGCGATCACGTTCCCGTTTGGCATGTCGCCAAACCATCTTTGATCGCAGCGGTGGCTGTATATTTCGCACTCGGAGTGGGAGCGCCGGCCATGAGGAGCCGTCGCTGGCGTCGGATTCTTGTGTTTGGTTTGCTCCTGCTGGTCAACTTGGCCCTGGGGCTGCAGCTCGGGAGCGCTCCGAGGTGTGACAGTCTGGATGTTTTCAAAATACCGGGAGGGGTCTGCTCTGTTCTCAAGCGCCCGAACAGCGCCGCCGCCGACATGATCATCACCGGCGTCCCTGGGCGGTCCTACCAGATCGATGAGAAGATCCTCGCACCCGCGCTGGTCGCTTTGGAGGTCGACAAGATCAACAACCTGGTCATTCTATCCGCCGAGTTCTGGGCGATTGACGACCTTCTGCGGCTGGCATCAAAGTACGAGGTCGAGCATCTTTATGTCCGTGCTGATAACAAGGCCGCCTTTACCGATGTGGCAGGTTCGATGGGGGTACTCTTCGACAGTCTGAGCACAGTGTACTTCTCCGGTCCCATCAAGTTCGCCGAACCGCTAAGGGACGGTTGGCGCGTTGGCGGTGACGGGGCCGAACTGACGGTCGGTTCGGTGCGGATCATGTTTGTGGACTATCCGGACCAGCGAGTCCTGGAGCGTTTGAGGCCGCGGCCGCCTGATGTACTGGTAGTCGGTCGCTCCATCGATCGTCTGGCTCCGATCTATGACCAATTACGGCAGGCCGGGACCGGTTATCTTATAGCCGCCGGAGTCAGCAGATCAGCGGCCCGGGAGAGGCTCGACGGCGCCGTCCGGACAACGTCGGTCAATCCGGACTACTTTATCGACCTGAGTCGCATGGGGGGAACCAGGTTACAGTTGCAAGATCAACCATCACAAGCCATTCGGGTAGTCTCAGGGACCTGAAATTGGTCTTAAGATATCCATCAATACACCCGATAATCTAAGAGAAGTACCCGAAGTGCGGGTTATTATTGGTGTACCTGATTCCAGAGGGAGAGAAATTGAGTCTGTCCGGTAATCTCAAAACGGTTTCCTTCCCGGATATATTGCAGCTATTGGCTACCGGGAAAAAGACCGGCGTTTTGGAAGCAAAGACAGCCACCCGACAGAAAGAGGTGGCTTTCAAAGATGGCAACATCATCTACGCTTCATCTATCAACAGCACCGAAGACCTGCTGGGCAATATGCTGCTTCGGCGCGGGAAGATATCGAAAGGCAATCTCGAGCGCGCGATCACCCTCCACAAGCAGACCGGACGTCAGTTGGGTACGACCCTGATCGACATGGGTCTGTTCGACAAGCATGAGATAGGCGAGTGCCTCAAACTGCAGATCGAAGAGATCGTCTACAATCTTTTCAGTTGGCGGGAGGGGGACTTCGTTTTCCACGAGGAAGCCAAACCGAAAAACGCCCCCTTCACTGTCGAGATGAACACCATGAACGTGATCATGGAGGGCACTCGGCGTATCGATGAGTGGATGGAGATTCAAAAGGTTCTGCCCTCCGATGACGCTCTGTTGGACGTGGTGGCGTCACCGAAAACCAATCGCGATGACATCAGGCTGTCGATGGATGAGTTTCGCATCCTGGCGCTCATCGACGGCGAGCGTACTGTCCCCGACCTGATAAATCTCTCGCCGATGGGGGAGTTCGTCACCTGTCGGGCTATTCACCGGCTCATGAACCAGAAGCTGGTGGAAGCGGTCGGCTCGCGGGCTGAGGAAGAGGTGGAAAAAGAGGATGAAGAGGAAGTCCTGTTGACGATAGTGTTTCACCTGTACAACCAGAGCTTCTTCCGCATCCGTTCGGTGGTGGAAGCGGTCGTCGGTGAAGGCAACACCTGTCTGGCTCAGTTCTCGGCCCAGTATCGCGGCGGTTTGCTGAATTTCTTCCCGGGTTTTGATCCGTCTTCGGAGTTGCAACCGACCCTGGATAAGTTTCTGACCGCCGTGAGGGCTCTGCCGCCGAACACCCGGTATCATCAACTGATGGCCGGTCTGGAGACTATGCTCAGTGAACAACTGGCATACGTTTTTAGCCTGCTGGGCCGGGGGACTTTCCGCCAGGCCGCTGGTAGGGTCAAGAAGGAGATATCCGGACCCTTGTCGTCTCGTCGCGAGTTGGTGAAGCGGTATGGTCTTGATGAGGATTTCTACCGGACGCTTCGACGGGCGGACAAAGTAGTTAAGTTGGTAAGAGGTTAAGTGAGGTTGAATATGAGACGTTATGTAGCTATTCCCGCGGGTTTAATACTCCTTTTCAGTCCAGCGGCCCACGCGGCCAATCTGGCTGTGATTAAGAACCCACCGACTATTTTCAATCTGGTGGTGCTGGCAGTAGCCGTGTTCGGTTTGGTGGGCGCCTTTCGCGTGACCGACCTGGTTCGCGGTGGACTGCTCCTCAAAAGCTGGCAGTTGTTTGTCGTCGGCTTCATAGTACTGGCCCTGGCCCAGGTTGCCGCACTGTTGCATGCCTTCGAATTCGTGAGCCTGCCGAGCTTTGTGGTGCCGCTCCTGCTGGTTCTCATGGTTGGATTGTTTGCTTACGGCGTACACGAGGCTCGTCGAACCCTCAGTTGTGAGTAGATTTAGGTTGACATAATCACATGTTATAACAATACTTACTGGTTGATTAAATTCGCCGTAATGGTAAGAGATTACTAAACTCAAGGTTACAGTTGTATCGTGACCAGTGCCACTGAAATAGACAGTCGAGTCGCCAAGTGCCAGAAGATCCTGGATCAGGATCCCAACTCGCAAATCTTCGCTGCCTTGGCTGAAGCCTTGCGTCGCAAAGGAGGTTTGGAGAAGGCATTTCGGATTTGCCAGAATGGTCTGAAAGTCCATCCGTCTTATGGCTCGGCCCATGTCGTTATGGCCAAGATCAATCTCGACCGGCAGTTGTTTGATTGGGCCGAGATCGAGGCCCGCAAAGCGGCTGAGTGCGATGGTTGGACCCGAGCGACCGAGCTGTTGCTGGCGGAGATTCATATCTACAAGGGAGAATTCCAGCCGGCTATTAAGCTACTCAAGAAGTTGCACGAAAGCGATCCTGCCAGTGGGCATATTACCAAGCTGCTATCTATCGCCCGACAGATTCCGCAGCGGCACGCTGCCATGGTAGGCGAAGCAACTCCGGTGGTCACGGTGCAACCGTCCTCCGCATTATCTGTGGGCGCCGAGAGTCATGATGAAACCGTGGTCGCTGATCCGGCGACAACGATGGACTTGAGAGAGGCTGACGATGGTGTGGCGCCGGATGTCGACCAGATACTCGAATGGGTAATCGCCTTGCCGGGTGTTGACGGTGCTTTATTCGCCAACCCTGAGGGACTAGTGGTTAAGTCACAGTGGACCATGCGCATGGATCGCAACGTCTGCGGAGCTGTCGGCTGTGAGATCAGCCGTAAACTTGATCAGACACTGATAGATAGTTGTTTCGGTAAAGTCCATACGGTCCTGGTAGAGACCGGTGACCATACTATCTACACCGTGCGCGCCCATGCCGGCATGTTTCTGTTTGTCGCCAACAGTAAGAGTAACCTGGGCGCTCTGAGAATGAAATTAGATGCTCTGCTCAAGCAGCAGGGTTGGAACTAAAGGGGTCGTCATGGAGATTAGCTCACGCATCGCCCGTCAATCTGCACTGTATTCGCTCGTGCTGTTGATCGTACCGCTGATTATGTTCCCGGAACAATTCGGCGCCTCGGTGCTCAAGCCGTCGCTCATCAACATCATGTACGAGTTGATATTCTTCGGCTTGGTGACCTGGGTGTTGTGTCGTCGGGTGACACTGATGCAACTGATCCAGGTGGCTGGTATTTGTTTCGTGTACCGGCTGGGTCTGGGTGTGCTGTTCGGGCTGACAATCGCCGCTGTTTATGCCATGAACGTGAAAGTTGCACTGACCCTCGGCACCTCGGGTTATCTGCCGGCGTTGCTACTGCATGTGATAACCGCGCCTTTTGTTCTACGTCCCCTGTGGACCCAACTGATTTCGGAGACGCAGAGACGGCCGCTGCGGCCGACACGACCGGAGACGACGGTAAGTACTGAGACGGGTCGGACATCGATCGCAGTCTCGCGTGAGCGCGGTGTGAGCCTGTCCGCCCCTGAGAAACCCAAACCGGCTGAGCCGGAAGCGGTACCGGTTGCCTCCTTTGATACAGTCAGTGAGATCCCCGACGCCGGCGGCAACGGATTCGAGCGCGCCGTGCGCTACATCGGGGGTGACGCCTCGGTGCAGATGGCCGCTGTGGTCGATCATGAAGGTCTTCTGCTGGGACAGTTTAGCCGGCACAATATCAACAGCGAAGAATGGGCGCCATATGCGCTGTCTCTTCTGGAGGCTAACAGAACGGTGCTGAGCCGCGGACGCTGGGGTGAACCTCAAAAGCTGAGAATCGAGATGGCCGATAAACGTGTCGTCGTTGCCTTCGGAAACTCCTTCTCCCTGATGGTGGTGGCCGAATGGCAGAGCGATGATCTGCTGAATATCAGAATCAACCAGGGGCTCGAAATAATAAAGAAATATGTAGCCGAACGGTACGGCGACAAGCTCTACGAAAAGGCGGAGAGAACCCATGTACCAAGTGCTTAGTGATCTTAATAAAACATCAGGTATCACCGGCTCAATGGTTGTCGGAGGTGACGGTATTGTGATCGCCGCCGATCTCGACGAGAGCTTCGACGGCGACACCATTGGGGCGCTGGCTGCCTCGATCACCTCCAACATCCAGAGGTCGCTGGAGCGTCTCGAAACGCGACCCTTGAGGCAGGTGACTATTGAAGCCGAAAACGGTAAGCTGTTTTTCGCTGATGCCGGTAAAGGTATTCTGGTGGTGACGACCGAGAAGCAGGTGAACATCGGGCTGATTCGACTGGAAATGAATAACGCTATCGGCAAGTTGAGTACAGCCGCAAATCTGATAGAGTAGCGACCGGGAACGAAGGTTATGGTATCAATCAACTATTCTTCACGGGAAGTCTGCTGCAAGATTGTCTACTACGGACCGGGGCTTTCCGGTAAGACTACCAACCTGCAGTACGTGCATTCCAAAGTGCCCGGGAATACACGCGGTGATTTGATTTCGCTGGCTACCGAGGCCGACCGCACCCTCTACTTTGATTTCCTGCCGATCAACATCGGCACGATCAACGGTTTTGCGGCCAAGTTTCAGCTTTACACCGTGCCTGGACAGGTGTATTACAACGCCACCCGTAAGCTGGTGCTGCGCGGTGTCGACGGTGTCGTCTTCGTGGCCGATAGCCAGCCGGATAAGCTCGATGAGAATATCGAGTCGCTGATGAACCTCCAGGAGAACCTCGAGGAATACGGATACAACCTTGATGAAATGCCACTGGTGATTCAGTACAACAAGCGGGACCTGCCCGGCGTGATGTCGGTTGCTCAGTTGGAGGAGAGACTGAACCCGAAAGGCTGGCCGTACTACGAGGCCTCGGCCACGATCGGTAACGGCGTCTTTGATACTCTCAAGTTGATCATCAAGCTGGTGCTCGACAGAGCCAAGTCGGCCGGGACGCGATCCCAGCCCGCGAGCAGCGAAACTGCTGGGGCCACACCTCAGCCGGAGGTTGCGGCGGCAACACCGGTCATGTCGGCGCCAACTGCTTCTACATCGCGACCGTACCCTACGGCAGAGCCGGAAGTCACTGCAACATCGTCTCCGTCAGCCTCGACGGAGCCGTCCGATCCCGTGGCGACAACGCCGGCATCGCCATCCTATCAGGAGCCATCGTCAGTGGCGGCGCCCAAACCGGAAGCTGCTGATCCGTCACCGGTTGATGCTCAGGCGACACCGTCTGCGGCTACTGAGAGCGTGGAGTCGTCCAAGATACCGGAACCTGCCGCCCAGAGCCCAGATGACTCCCAACCGGCAAGCTCGCGACCCTTCCCCGGCGATCGTGAGGAGTCCGGGGCAAAGAAGATTACGCCGATTGCTTTCACGCCGACACCGAAAGAATCGTCGGCCGAAGTTTCGTACGAGAAAAACGTCTTGAAGAATTCCAGTGCCGACACCGGCGCGGCTCCATCCGGCAGCTCTTTGCCCGGCATGGCCCCGCCGCTCAGACGTCGGAGTGTGAGCAGGAAACGTGGTTTCTTCAAGCGATTATTTGGAATCAAGTAGGTACTCAGGAGGCCATAATGGCAGACGACACGCTGATCATCTATGAAGAAGAAATTAACCTGATCGAGTCTCTCATGTCCAAGATGCTGAAAGGGGCCGAGGCCAGGTGCGCCTTGTTGGTGGACAAGGACGGTCATCTTATTACTCGCCAGGGCTTTACCCATTCGCTTGACACGACCGCGCTGGCTGCGCTGTTGGCCGGTTCGTTCGCTTCGACCAGAGAGATCGCTCGGTTGGTAGGTGAAGAGGAGTTCTCAGTCCTGTTCCATCAGGGCAAGAAGGACCATATTCACATGTCGCTGGTCGGCGAGAGGTCGATCCTGGTAGTGATCTTTGACGACCGTACGACTATCGGCATGGTCCGCCTCTACGCCAAGGAAGCATCGGCCGAGTTGGCCAGGATATTCGAGCAGATCAAGGCCAAGTCCGCCACTGGCGTAAAGCCCGGCATTTCCGACGAATTCGCTGATATGACTCAGGACAAACTGGACGATATTTTTCAGGACTAGTCTGGTGCGGGGAGGACGGGTCGGCGTCGAAAAGACATTAGTAAACCGCAACCGCAATAATTTACGGGCAGGATAGATGTCTGCGGAATTGGGAGCAATGCTTGTCAAGGCCGGCAAGATCACGCCGGACCAGGTTGATGAAGCACTAGCTCTGGTAAAAGAAAAGCAAGAGACCTTCCAGACCGCCCTGGTCAGGATTGGGGCGGCTGAGTCGGAAGATGAGATTGCCAATTTCGTCGGCAAACATCTTAAGATTGGCGCCCTCAGGCTGTCCGATGTCGAGCTTAATCCTGAAGTCGTCAAACTGATACCGCTGGACATCGCCCGTAAGTTCAAAGTCATCGCCGTCAGCAAGCTCCATCGCACCCTGCTGGTGGCTATCAGCGATCCCAACAACATCTATGTCCTGGATGCCATCAAATTCATAACCGGCTGCACGGTGCAACCGGTCATTTCTCCCGAGAGGGCCATTGAGAAAGCGATTGATGCTTTCTATACCGACGCCGGCGGTCTCTCCGAGATCGTCAAAGGGCTGGAGGATGATCCCGACCTGGAGGTGGTGTCAACGGAGGAAGGGCCGAGCGAATCCGACCTGCTCTCCGCCATTCAGGACAAGCCGCTGGTCAAACTGGTCGACTCGATACTCTCGGATGCTATCCGCATGGGCGCCTCGGACGTTCACATAGAGACCTATGAGAAACGTATTCGGGTGCGCTATCGCATCGACGGCGATCTGAAGGAGATGGCGCCGCTGCCGTTCAAGTATCGGGGGGCTATTGTCTCGCGGGTCAAGATTATGGCTGAACTTGACATCTCCGAACGACGCCTGCCCCAGGACGGCCGGATCAAACTCAAGATCGCGGGACGCACCGTGGATCTGCGAGTTTCGGTGCTGCCGACTATCTTTGGGGAAAAAGTGGTGATGCGAATCCTCGACCCCCAGGCGCTCAAAGTCGATCTGACCAAGCTCGGTTTCCGAAAACCCGACCTGGGTAAATTCGATGATGCTATCCATCTTCCTTTCGGCATTGTTCTGGTGACGGGACCGACCGGTTCCGGTAAGACCACCACATTGTATTCGGCCCTTAAGACGATCAACACTATCGATGTTAACATCATGACGGCCGAGGATCCGGTTGAGTTTAACTTTGACGGCATCAACCAGGTAGCCGTCAAATCCTCGATCGGCCTGACCTTCGCCGCGGCGTTGAGATCGTTCTTGCGGCAGGACCCTGATATCGTGATGGTTGGTGAGATTCGTGACGGTGAGACGGCCGAGATAGCTATCCGTGCTGCGCTCACCGGGCACTTGGTCTTCTCAACTCTGCACACCAACGACGCACCGTCCTCGATCAATCGTCTTATGGACATGGGTGTGCCGTTCTATTTGGTAGCATCGGCGACCAAGCTAATCATGGCCCAGAGAATGATGCGCAAGATTTGTCAGAGCTGCAAGGAAGAGGTCAACCTCACCAAGGAGCAGGTCGAAAGCCTTGGTGTGCCCGATGAATTGCTGCGCAACATTCGCGCCTTTAAGGGTGCCGGCTGTGCCGAATGCAATGAGACCGGGATGTCCGGTCGGACCGCTATTTTCGAGGTGATGCCGGTTTCGCCAGCTATAGAGAATCACATTCTGAACAAGTCCTCCGATACTGAAATCCGGAAGACTGCCCTTGAAGAGGGAATGTTCGGCCTTCGTATGTGCGCCGTCGAAAAGATGAAGGCCGGGGAAGTCAGTATCGACGAGGTCTTCGCCGTCACCACCTCGATTTAGCCGGACAGTGCCGGTAACCATCAATTGTCCAACAACTTACTGGGGGCCACCGGAGGTTTCCGGTCAAGGTCGGTCTCGAAAAGCCGATACTAATAGAAGATATCTGTTGGTGCCAGTGATAACGTTTTAGGCCGGGAGAATCGAATGGCGTCCTTACGTGAGTTGTTGGAAGAAATGGTAAAGATGGATGCGTCGGACTTGCACCTGACGGTCGGGTCACCGCCGGTGGTGCGTGTCGATGGTAAACTGCAGCGGCTGAAACATGATTTGCTTACCAGCGACCAAATCAAGAAACTCG
>JAUXBJ010000070.1 GCA_030619425.1 bacterium | reverse complement strand
TGAGAATCCCCGACGGGGAAACAGTATTTGACGATCTGGTGTCAGGCGAGTTGAAACGAAAAAACGAGGACCTTGAGGACTTCATCGTAGCGCGCTCTGACGGCACCGCGACCTATAACCTGGCTGTGGTGGTTGACGATCACGACATGGGGATTACTCATATTCTTCGCGGCAATGATCATGTCACCAACACCTTCAAGCAGATTCATCTATATCACTCGTTTGGATTCGAGTTGCCGAAGTTTGGACACATGCCGATGATTCTGCGGCCGGACAAGAAGAAAGTATCAAAGCGTCTGGGCGACAAAGATGTGCTCGCTTTCCAGCGCGAGGGTGTCCTGCCTGAGGCCATGTTCAACTACCTCTGTCTTTTGGGCTGGTCGCCCAAGACAGATAGGGAGATTTACTCGCCCGAAGAACTGATTGCTCTCTTCACTTCCGACAACTTCAATCAGTCTAACGCCATTTTCGATGTTGACAAACTCGTAGCTTTCAATCAGGAATATATCGCCAAAAAATCCGACCACGAGTTGGCCGCAATGGTGGCGCCGCTCCTGGTGGAGGCCGACCTGACCACGAAGTACTGGCTGGAAACGCGATGGGAATATCTTCGTCAGGTGGTCGGCGCCCTCAAACTTCGGGCTCGACGTATCGTAGATTTCGTTGAGTTGAGCGCCTATTTCTTTACGTTCGATTACAAGTATGAGAGCGATGCTGCCGCCAAACATTTCACATCGGAGAGCGCCGAGTTGCTTAACGAGTTGGCCGACCGGTTCGAGCGACTGGAGGATTTTACTCACGAGGCGCTCGAACAGACTCTCAGCGCGTTGGCTGACGAGGAGGGTATCAAACGCGCTCGGTTGATCCACCCCACGCGACTGGCGGTTTCGGGACGATCGAAAGGTCCGTCGCTGTTTGAAATGCTGGTCATTCTTTCGCAACCGGTAGTGGTGGAGAGAATGCACAGGGCCGTTGAAAATATAGGGAACACAAACAGCGCTTGACATCTCACGATATTGGATAGGTTATTATGGACAGAGTGCAACTGGCGAAGATACTGAAAACGGCGATCAGAGGTGAGGAAGACGGTTTTACTTTCTACGATCTGTTAGCTCGAAAGGCAACCAATCCGGAGGCCAAACGTAAACTGGAGAACCTGCGCAACGACGAGGCCGCGCATAAGAAGGTGCTGTATGAACTTTACGAAGAGCACGTCGGTGGTGAGGTTGGACCGTTACCGGATGAAGGGCTGACGGCGCTGGCTGAGGTCCTTAAGAAGGGCCACCTGGATGAGCTTAAGAGCGAACGGGAGTTTATCAACCTGGCGATTGAAGCCGAACTGGCTACGACCAAGTACTACCGGGAGCATTTCGAACAGGCCGATCTGCCTGAACTCAAGAGTATCTTCGGGCGACTGGCCGATGAAGAGCATTTGCATTATGAACTACTCATGGCGGAACGAGAAGCTATGAGCGGCAATTACTACTGGTTTGGATACGATGAGAGCGCGCCCCTGGAGCATTGAGGTGGCGTTTTGGTTCTGATTGATCGACGCATGACAGCGTCTTTAGCTTGGAGATAACTGTGCAGTGGGTCTGTGAATTCTGTGGCTATGTCCATGACGATGAGGACAAACCTCATTCGTGTCCTGTCTGTGGGACGCCCGGCGCCAAGTTCTCGGAACGATTTGACGACGACCATATGCTGGAAGGGCATTCCGACGACAAAGTCGTGGACCATTTTGATAAAGACCTTTATGCTGATTACGAGGACGAATGAACGAGAAAGTTCCAAGTCGCGCTGAAGCGGAGGGGCAGGTGGTGCTAAAGGTTGGTGACCCGGCGCCCGATTTCACGCTGGCGACCCACAACGAGGGTGAGTTGAATCTCGCCTGGTACCAGGGTCGCAGGAATGTAGTGTTGGCCTTCTACCCGGCCGACTGGACTCCGGTCTGTGCCACCCAGGTGCCCGAGTATCAAAAGGTATCCGATCGATTTGATGAGTTCGGTTGTCAACTCCTGTGCCTGTCTTGTGATTCGGTGCCTTGTCACATTGCCTGGGCGCGATCTCTTGGCGGGCTGTCGTTTCCCCTGATGTCGGATTTCTGGCCGCACGGCGAAGTGGCTCGCAAGTACGGCGTGCTTAACCGGAAGGGATATGCCGAACGCACCGTGTTTCTTATCGACAAGAAGGGCATAATCCGCTGGATCGAAAAGCTGCACCCGGCCGAGTTGCCCAATAACGAACATCTTTTCGAGCAGCTTGCAAGGCTCAGCGAATAGGTACTATCTCAGCAAGGATTTCTGAACCATGCTGGTCTCGGCGTTGTTCTTATTTACATGTGATCGGCGGCTCGGGGGATGGGAAGAATGTTGGTCGGATAACTCGCTGTTGCCGCCGAGTGGCCGAGACTATATATTGATCGGTCCGTTAAACGGTGAGTGGGCTTGTGCCCTGTTGACCCGGAAGAATTGACTGGAATAGCATCGGTTGTCAGGAGAGAATAATCAGGTTGAATGCCCATGTATTTCTCGTTGCCCAAAGAGTATCGTGAAGCCGACCTGGCGGAACTGAATGACCGCATTGCCGCGGCCAGAGATAAACTCGGGCGCAAACTGTGTATCCTGACCCACCATTACCAGCGCCGTGAGGTTGTTGGCTGTGGTGACTATCTGGGTGACAGCTACGGCTTGTCGAAGATAGCGTCCGAGCAGACGGGGGTGGAGGTCATAGTTTTTTGCGGCGTACATTTTATGGCTGAAGCGGCCGATATCTTGTCCGGTGATCACCAGATGGTTTACCTGGCCAATCCACTGGCCGGGTGTCCGATGGCCGACATGGCCGACATGGCCGACGTCATGGAGGCCTGGAAGTATCTCGAACAGTTTGGCGGTGACAAGAGAATCA
This sequence comes from bacterium, assembly GCA_030619425.1. GTDB lineage: Bacteria > Zixibacteria > MSB-5A5 > GN15 > FEB-12 > JAJRTA01. The sequence goes on along the minus strand of JAUXBJ010000070.1, from coordinate 4,488 downwards.
TGCCGGTGTCGTATATGAATACCACGGCCGGACTGAAGGCGTTTACCGGTCGACATGGCGGGCTGATATGCACTTCGTCCAACGCCCCTGCGGCGTTTCGATACGCCCTGGAGCGTCGGGACAAGGTGTTCTTCTTCCCTGATGAGAACCTCGGGCACAACACCGGGTTGAAGTTCGGTCTCAAGCCGGATGATATGGTCGTGTGGGATTTCTCACGCGACGACGGTGGTCTTACCGAAAGTCAGATCGACGCTGCCAGGATAATCCTCTGGAAGGGTCATTGTCACGTGCACACCAATTTCACGGTAGAACACGTGCGGCAGGTGCGCGAAGAACACCCTGGGATTCAAGTGATTGTTCATCCGGAGTGTTTGCCCGAAGTTGTTTCGTTGGCCGACGGTTCCGGTTCAACCAGGTACATCGTTGAGTACTGCGATGAGGCGCCGGCCGGTTCGACGATAGCCATCGGGACCGAGATCAACCTGATCAATCGTATGGCTTATCAGTATCCCGACAAGAAGATCTTTGAGTTGTCGGGGCAGGTCTGCCCGGTGTGTGCCAACATGTATCGCACCACATTGAATGACCTGGCCTATTGTCTTGAGAATTACGCTGATCTCAAACCGGTGAAAGTGAACGAGCCGAACCGAAGCGAGGCCTTGACGGCTTTGAAGAAAATGCTGGAGATCAGTTGACCTGTTGAACGCGGGCGGGAAGTGAGAAAAACAGTGTCAACAGACGCATTCCTTAAGCGCCGACGCGGATTCGATATCACACGCAGACAAGGATAGGAAATCATGGCGGCAGATGTCCTGGTACCTCAGATGGGCGAGTCGGTGCTCGAAGGCACGATTCTCGAATGGAAAGTTAAGGTTGGCGACAAAGTAAAGCTCAACCAACCATTAGTGGAACTGATGACGGACAAAGTGAATGTTGAGATTCCGGCCGAGGTGGAGGGAGTCGTGACCGAGATCCTGGTCATGGAAGGTGATGTCGTACCGGTCGGCGCGGTGGTGGCGCGGATCGACGATGGTTCGGGTCCCGCCAAGGCGCCGGCCAAACCGGACGTCAAGCCTGCAGCCAAAGCGTCGTCTAAGGCGGTCACGCCCACCGCCTCCAAAGCGCCGTCAGCTCCGGCTATTGCGACAGCAACTATTGACCGGGCCAGGATGTCCCCCAAAGTGAAAGTGCTCATCCGTGAATATGGCCTGGACTTATCTACGATTGTCCCGACCGGCAAGGGTGGGCGGGTGACGGTCGATGACGTCATGCGCGCGGTCGAGGAGCGCTCGATGCAGACCGGTTTTCCCCCCGGTCCGATTCCATCACCACCATCGTCCAACGCTGGGGCTGCCTCGACCCCAACGATTGACGCCGGGCCGGCGGCGCCGAAGGTGAGGGTCGTTATTCCGAAGTTCCAGCCTCTGCCGGAGGCGCAGCGAGAGACCCATATGCCCGTAGAGGGCGTCCGCAAATTGATCTCTGAACACATGGTCAGATCAGTGCAGACCTCTCCGCATGTGACGACGTTTGAAGATATCGACTTGACTGAACTCGTCGCTTATCGTAAAGCGAACAAAGATGAATTTCGTTCGACCTATGGCGCCGGTCTCACTTACATGCCGTTCATTATCAAGGCGGTTTGTCTCGGCCTGAAGGAGTTCCCCAGACTCAACGCCTCGATGACCGAGAGCGAAATCATCCTGAAGAACTACTATCATATCGGTATCGCTGTAGCGCGCGAGGAGGGTTTGATCGTGCCTGTGGTGAAGGATGCCGATAAGAAGACAATCGTCGAACTAGCCGTTGAGATAAACGAACTGGGTGAGAAGGCGCGTACTAACCGCCTTATACCGGACGATGTATCCGGAGGCACCTTCTCGGTCACCAATGCCGGGATGTTCGGCGCTACGGCATCCACGCCGATCATCAATCAGCCGCAGGTAGCCATTTTGGGAGTGCACGCCATCACCAAGAGGCCGTGGGTGGTGGATGGTGAGATAACGGTGCGCGACATTTCGACTTTCGGACTCTCGTTCGACCATCGTTTGATCGATGGACATGTCGCCGTTCAGTTCCTGCACCGAGTGCATGAATACCTGGCCGATCTCAACAGGTTGCTGATGCAACTCAGGTAGGAGATGACGCGCTTTTTCGAGACGCGCTATGGCTGGGTACTTAGACAGGGCCTGGTTGATTACCGCCAAGCGTTGACGTGGCAACATGGGCTGGTCCAAATGCGGCTCGAGGGCATGGCCCGCGATACCATTATCCTCCTGGAACATCCACCCACAATCACGGTGGGCCGCGACGGTCACAAGGGAAACTTCCCCGAGTGCGATCTCGAACAGATCTACGTAGAGCGCGGGGGAGATGTCACCTTTCACGGTCCCGGCCAACTGGTGGCCTACTTCATTTTCAACCTCACCAGCCGCAGGCGGGACCTGCACCGCTTCATGGCCGACCTTCAGCAAGGCATCATCGACACGCTTTGCGAGGTGGGCATCACCGGTCGGATGGATGATGATCACACCGGTGTCTGGGTGGACGACAAGAAGATAGCATCGATTGGCATTGCTGTAAGACGCTGGGTGTCGTATCACGGGGTGGCGATCAATCTTAACACCGACCTCAAGCAGTTTGAGCGCATCCGCCCCTGCGGACTTGAGGCGAGTGCCATGACCTCGGTGTCTAACATCCTCGGACGCGAGACAAGCCTGTCTGACTTTGGCGACAAACTTCTCGAACAATACAGTCGTATCTTTGTTACCCAGTTCGAATCGGTCGACCTGGAAAGCCTGGCTGAGGACATTGAATCACAGGCGGGCGGCTACACTATTTAGCCTTCACCAGGAACGAAACTGTGGTAACGACGAGGAGCGAGATGGAATTTGCAGGCAAGACAGCGTTTGTCTCCGGCGGCACCAAGGGGATAGGTCTCAGCATTGCGGAGAAGCTGGCTCAAAAAGGAGCCAATGTGGTCATCAACTATTTCCGCAGTCGTGGCGCGGCCAGGGAAGCAGAGGAGAAGATCAGAAGCTACGGCGTCGAGTGCTACGCTCACCGCGCGAACATGGGCAACCATGCACGATTGCCGGCCGTCTTCGAGGGGATCAAAGAGCGTTTCGGTAAGCTTGATATTCTCATTTCCAACGCTGCGCTGGGGTTGTTCACCAAGATGATCGACATCGATGACAAGGCCTGGGATTTGTCGATGCACACCAACGCCCGCGCCTTTCTCAACTGCGTGCAGTTGGCCTACCCGATAATGCAGGACCACGGACGGATCGTGGCGCTGTCGTCTTTGGGATCCATCAGATACATCCCCGGTTATGCCGCCATCGGTGTCTCCAAGGCGGCCATTGAGAACATCGTGAAGTACATGGCTATCGAATTTGCGCCGCGCAACATCAGCGTCAACTGTGTGTCGGGGGGATTCATTGACACGGATGCCCTGAAATCATTTCCCAACTATGCAGAGATGCTCAATGAGGTGTCTGAGCGAACACCGTTCAAACGGGTCGGTCGTCCGGAAGAAATCGCCGACGTGGTAGTCTTTCTTTCGTCATCGAAAGCAAGCTGGATCACGGGTCAGACGGTCATCGTCGACGGCGGGTATTCGTTGATGTAGGTTCGATTTAGTGGGCGGTAACCCGCACCCCGATCTGTCTCTCTTTTGGCAGCGTATCAAGGGGCAGACGAGGGCGTCGGATGCCCACAAGAAAGTAGGCGGCACGGAGGGCGTTGGTGCCAGCCGGGAACTGAGCGGACAGGCTAATCCATGTTGTCAGGAAGGCGGCTACACTGTATATTATTGTGGGTTCTGCGGCGGCGAGTGCCGGCAGAGCCAGAGGACAACGGTTCCGTATTGACTCTACTCTGGAGGTTTACTATGAGAGGATGCTCGCTGAGCATCGCAACCGTCTTATACGTTCTGGCCCTGGCTGGTCTGGGCGATAACGCTTCGGCAACCGATCCAGCACCGACGGATAGCCAGAAGGTCTTCGAAATCGAGATCGAACGCACGCGCCGCTCAATCCAGGGACAAAGTGAGACTATTGACGTCACTCTGAAATCCACACAGCTGATTCCAACCGGCTTTGACTTCACGATCTCGTTTGATACCAGAGTACTCAGCTTTCGCTGGGCCACACCCGGCGACTTTCTGACCGGTTGCGGCTGGCGGAGCTTTGACTACGATTATCAGGATACCGCATACAGCGACTCTGGGAACGCGATCGGTGTGATAAACGTCACAGGATGGTTTGGGGGGTTGGACGACTATGGCCGACGATCCGCCAAAAACATCAGGAAGCGCCTGAGTGATACCTCATCTGTAGTGCTGTTCACGCTCGATTTCATGTTAACTAACGATCGCACCTTCGAGGGGTCATGGGCGCCTCTAACGCCGTACTGGACGACCTGTGATGACAACTGGTTATCATCATTGGATGAGAAAAACGGCGCCGTCGGCACAAAGGCGTTCGT
>JAUXBJ010000193.1 GCA_030619425.1 bacterium | reverse complement strand
GCCTTGCCGCGCTGTCCCTTATTCTATGGGTAAAACTTTAGATGACGAAGTATCAGATGGCCGTTTGCCGCCGCCCACCCAACAATCAGTGCTTAAGGCTTCGTAGGTTGGAACCCCTGCCCCGAAGGGGTCGTCCTGAGCGCAGTCGAAGGACAAGGTTCCGACAACATGTCAAAAACTCAGGGCTCCCGACGCGGGACTCTGGTGAATAATTTGAGAGTCGGAACCCGCAAGGGGGTTCCGACCTACGGGACTGCCTTAATGTCGAAACCACAGGGGTTTCGACCAACCCTAATGCTTGAAGTGCCTATGTCCGGTGAAGACCATAGCCGCGCCGGCCTTGTCGGCCGCCTCAACGGCCTGCTCGTCACCTTTGGAGCCGCCCGGCTGAATGATCGCTGTCACGCCCGCGTCGGTAGCCACCTCGACACCATCCGGCATGGGGAAAAACGCATCGGAGGCCATTACCGCTCCCTTGGCCCGCTCACCGGCCCGCTTGACAGCCATGAAACCGGAGTCCACCCGCGATGTCTGTCCCATGCCGACCCCAACGGTGGCGTTCCCTTTGACCAGTACTATAGCGTTGGACTTGGTATGCTTGACTACTTTCCAGGCAAACAGCAGCGACTTGATCTCGTCGTCCGTGGGTGCGCGTTTGGTAACGACTTTCAACTCGGACTCGTCGGTTTCGAGAACATCCGACACCTGCACCAACAACCCGCCGCGGATCACTTTGTATACCATCTGATCCTTCGGCATCCCACCGGCAATACCCGGCAGAGCAAGCAGGCGACGGGCTTTCTTGCGTTTGAGCAGCTTAAACGCCTCGGCGGAGTATGACGGGGCCAGAATACATTCCACGAACGGTGTCTCGTGCAAGACTTTGGCGCACTCGATATCCACCTCGCGGTTCAGCCCGATAATCGACCCAAAAGCGGACAGCGGATCGCTTTCGTACGCATCTTTGTATGCCTCGGCGATAGTTGCCCCCACCGCCGCGCCGCAGGGGTTGGCGTGCTTCAGCACAGTGGCGAACGGCTCGGCAAAATCCAGAACCATATCGAGGGTGGCATCGAGATCACCGTAGTTATTGTACGAAAGCTCTTTCCCGGACAGCATTTCGGCGCTTAACAGGCTCGGACCGTCGAAACCATCGGCGGAATAAACCGCTGCCGGCTGGTGGGGGTTTTCCCCGTAACGCAGCTTTGACCGGAAGCTGAAGGACGGCTGCCAGGTGCTTGCGAACTCGTCCGTGCTCTCAGTGCGACCGCCACTATAGTAGGCGGCGATAGCTGAATCATAGGTCGCCGTCATAGCGAAAGCCTTGGCGGCGCAGGCTTTTCTGAAGTCAAGGTCGACCGCGCCGTCGTTGGCTTCCATTTGCTCGATCAGGGCATCGTAGTCGCTCGGATCAACAACCACCGTCACCGCCTGGTAGTTTTTCGATGACGCTCTTATCATAGACGGACCGCCGATATCGATGTTTTCGATGATCTCGGCGTGGTCAGCATCTTTTCTGGCCACCGTCTGTCGGAAGGGATACAGATTGACCACGACCAGTTCGATGGAGCGGTAGTCATGCTCACTGAGTTGTTCCATGTCCGACGGGTTGTCACGTCGGCACAGTATCCCGGCATACATTTTCGGATGCAGGGTCTTGACTCGTCCGCCCATGATTTCCGGCGCACCGGTGAAGGTCGATACCGAGATCGCCTGGACCCCGCCCTCTTTAAGTTTCTTGAGCGTCCCGCCGGTGGAGATGATCTCCACGCCCATTTCCTGCAGCTTGGACGCAAGTTGTTCCACACCGGTCTTGTCTGAAACCGATATGACGGCGCGCTTTATCTTAACTAAGTCGCTCATCCTCTCAACTTCCTGTTATGAGTCTTTGCGCTTCGCGATAACGTTGTGAAGTCGCCGCCACCACCTCGTCCGGTAGTTTTGGTCCCGGCGGCTTACGATCCCAGTCCAGTCCCGCCAGGTAGTCGCGGATGGGTTGCTTGTCAAACGATGGTTGCCCCCGACCGACTTCATAGCGATCCACCGGCCAGAAACGGCTGGAGTCCGGCGACAGTACTTCGTCTATCAAAATGAACCGACCATCCTTGAAGCCGAACTCGAATTTGGTGTCGGCAATAATGATTCCTTTAGCCAACGCGTACTCGGCTGCTCTCTTATAGATGGCGATGGATGCATCACGACACAGGACGGCATGTTCCTCACCAATCATGGCCACCAGTTCGTCATAACTAATGTTCTCATCATGGCCAGTGTCATTCTTGGTCGATGGCGTGAAGATAGGTTCCGGCAGTTTCTCCGACTCTTTTAGGTCGGGAGAGAACTCAAACCCATGCACGGTGTTGCCGCCTGCTTTGCGAGCCTCCTGCAATTCCTTCCACATCGAGCCGGAGATGTATCCGCGCACGATGCACTCGCAGTCGACACGATCAGCCTTAGTGACGATCATCGAGCGGCCTTCGAGGTCGTCACGGTACTTCTTCAGGTTCTCCGGATACTCGTCGACGTCGGCCGTGATCAGGTGATGCGCTACAACATCCTTAAGCAGCTCGAACCAGAACAGCGACATCGCCGTCAGCACCTGCCCTTTGCCGGGAATGCCGTTCGGCAGGATGACATCAAAGGCTGAAATGCGGTCGCTGGTAACGAACAGCAACCGGTCGCCGAGGTCGTAAACATCGCGGACCTTGCCGCGAACCATCAGAGGGTACTCTTTGATATCGGTCGACATCACGATCTTTTGTTCAGTCAAGATCATATTCTCCTTTGATTAATTTCTGCAGGACCCTGGGGTAGAGCTTGTGTTCCTGCTCCAGCACGCGCGCGGCCAGCGTGTCGGGTGTGTCGTCCGGCAGCACGGGGACACGCTTTTGTTCCAAAATCCGGCCGTTATCGTAGATCTCATCGACGATATGTACGCTCGGTCCCGATTCGGTATCTCCGGCCGCCAGCACCGCCTCGTGTACGTAGTGCCCGTACATGCCCTTGCCGCCGTACTTGGGCAGTAGCGCATTGTGGATATTGGCGATGCGATTACGGTAAGCTCGAACAACGGTCGCCGGCAAAAGGCTCATGTATCCGGCCAGCGCGATGAACTCGATCTCGCAGGCGCGAAGTTCCTTAAGCAAAGCCTCGCCTGCTTCCTCAGGTGATGCGTACTTCTTATGTTTGAAAACCAGTGTCTCTATATTCTCATTGGCGGCGCGCTGAAGACCGTACGCCTTTTTCCTGTTCGACACTACCAGCGCCACCTGCGCCGAAAGAATGCCGCACTTGGTGGCATCGATTATCGACTGCAAGTTGCTGCCGCCGCCGGAAATGAATACGGCGATTCTTGGTTTTGTTTCGTTCAGCTTCATGTCTCACCAGAGCGTTTCGTCAATAGTGGGGACAATATAGATTCCGGGGAGGCGGTGTCAATCGATTATAGCAGAGCAGGTTTTTGAAAAAGTGGTGTTTCTGTCATTGCGAGCGAAGCGCGGCAATCTCCAGCAGAGCAGGGTGGGTCCGTCTTCGGACACACCCTACGAAACTCGATTGAGTCCCCGTAGGGCGGGTCCGTCTCGCCGAAGGCCCGCCGTAGGAGGGAACCCGCCACTGTCGGCAGGTTTGAAGACAAACCTGTCCTACGAAACTCGATTGAGAAAATCCGCCAGGTCCCGATTGAACCGCTCCGGCGCCTCCATGTTGAGCATGTGACCAGCCCTCTCATAGATATGCAGAACGCTGCCGGAAATGCTCTCGTGCATCTGCTCGGCCAACGGCACGAATATCCGGTCCAGCTCGCCCACGAAGATGGCGGTCGGGACGGTTATCTTGTGGATATTCGGCAAATCATTATCGCGCCGGTAGCGGCCTCGCATCGGGTCCATCCAGATAGCGCCGGAGTGGTCGTCGATCATCTGTTCCATGAGTCGCTTGATATCGTGATAGTCCTTCTTGTAGAACAGCAGGGTGATATCTTTCCACTTCCGTCGCGCTCTTTCCAAACCCTTCTCTCGCGCCAGACGGTCGACCAGCGACACCTTGTTGCTCGCATCCCAACCGGCGGCGGCGCTGCTGACCAGAGTCAATGAGGCCAGCCGCTCTTGATACTTGAGCGCGAAACCGAGCGCGGTCGTGCCGCCCATCGAGAGACCGGCCAGGTGGAACCTGTCAATCCCGAGCGCATCGACGAAGCCGCGCAAATGCTCCACACGATCGGCGCGACAGTAACCGGTCTCGGGCGCGTCCGATTTTCCATGACCCATCGCATCAAGGGTCAGCACTCTGTGTGTCTTGCCAAAGAAGGTCGCTTGCGCCTGCCACATGCGATAGTCGAGCGTGAAACCGTGCATGAAGATCAGTGGCAAGGCACTCTTATTGTCGGCGCTGACTTCTGCATTGGGCAGGGTTTCCTGATTGTGTGATTTTTGGGTGGCACCCTCAAACTTGTTTGGGGGTGATCCTGCGCTACCTGTGGGTGGCCCGGACGTTCGTCCGGGTTTCGTGGCCCCGGTGGGTGGCCGGGACGTTCGTCCGGGTTTCGTGGGTGGCCCACCATTCATGGTGGGGCTAACAGATCCCACCGTAAACGACGGCCCATCAGTCTCCTGATAGTGTAATCGAAACTCACCTGTATCCACGAACGGCATCTAACATTCACCTCATCATCAATCCACACGCACGAGGAGAGTAGGGTGGGTCCGTCTTCGGACCCGCCACAATCGGCAGGTTTGAAGACAAACCTACCCTACAAACCTTCATCAATACGTAACCACGACGGAGAATATAGGGGATTGCCAATTGGAGACAAGCGGGAATGACTTTCTCTCGTAGGTCGAAACCCCTGCCCCGTAGGGGTCGTCCCGAGCGCAGTCGAGGGGCGAGGTTTCGACAATCCCCTTTGATCGTCATTGCGAGGTCGCGCGTTTCGCGTGACCGCGGCAATCTCATCCTTTGCTGATTTCACCTGCCGCTACGATTTGTGTGGGGAAATAGCTTAAGCAATACGTTCTGAAGGGGTACGGCCAACTTGCTTGCGTGTGCACCAGTCATCCCATGCCTTCTTGCAGACTGTCTCAATACTAGGAGCCAACATCATG
>JAUXBJ010000349.1 GCA_030619425.1 bacterium | reverse complement strand
GGGAATGTTCGTGGTCACCATCGTGCTTTTCATAGTCGCCAACTTTGCCTATGAAGCGGGACAACCCTTTTACAATCCGCTGCTTTACTCAGTTGCGGACGGGCGGCAGGCGCGATTCGTCTCCGGTATCGGAGTCGCCTTGGGTTACGTGGGGGCGATCCTGGGAATCGTGTTGGTGCTACCGTTTGTCACTGGTTCGGTTTTCTCTGTCGATATCCCGTTCTTGCAGGGTGGGGGGAAGGTTGCGTCCTTTTTGCCGACGGCGATCTTGTTCATGCTTTTTGCCTTGCCGCTGTTCTTGTGGGTAAAGGAGGCGCCGGCCAAGGTACACAAGAAGATGAGCATGAAAGCAGCCTACCGCGATGTATGGGACGGTATCCGTCTGACCAAAAAATATCCCGGCGTGAGACGCTTCCTGATTGCGGATTATTTCTTCGAGGATGCTGTGGCAACGGTGATTATCAATATCAGCATCTTTCTCTCGATCGTGGTAGGTTTGGCCGAGCATCAAATCCAAACCTTCCTGATTATCACTCCCATAGCGGCGGTGGTCGGGTCCTTTTTGATCGGCAAGGTAGCGCAGTATTGGCCATTGAAACGTCTGGTCAATATCATCGTGACCGGCTGGGTGGTGGTGCTGGTGTTGTTCGTGTTTGCGGAAAACATGACGGTGATATGGATCCTCGGTTCGGTCGTCGGCGTACTGCTCGGCGGCTTGTGGACCACGACCAGACCGCTGCTGGCCGAACTGGTGCCGCGCGAGGAGTTGGGTCGATTTTTCGGGCTGTTTTCTCTCTCGGGGAGAGCGGCGGCGATGATAGGTCCTTTAGTGTGGACTACTATTGTCTATTTCTTTAACCCAACTCGCCCGCTTGGTCAGGCGACCGTTGAACTTCTGGGTATAAGTGACATGGACGCGGCCAAACTACCATATCGAGTGGGCGTACTGTCGCTGGGATTGATGATGCTGGTGGGTATGTACATTTTCCGCAAGGTCCCGGCGCCAGAGGAGCGCACTGATGGTTAGACGAGTCGACGATTGCTACCAGTATACCGGCTGCGTTCACATCCACACCACTGAGTCGGACGGCACCCGCTCGCTTGCGGAAGTGGTGGCGTTGGGGCAGGAGGTCGGGCTCGATTTTATGATGTTCTCCGATCACATGACCCTCAGCAACCGCGACGCCGGCAGGGAAGGACTCTACGACAAGACCCTGGTTCTGGTTGGCTACGAGCACAATGATCTGAACGATCACCACCATTACCTGCTGTTCGGATCACCTCGAGTCTACGACGCCGACATGACCGCGGCGGAGTATGTAGCCGCCGGAGCGCAGGACGGCGCCCTGGGAATCATGGCGCATCCTGACGAGGTGCGCGACGCCCTCAAGAATCATCCGCCCTATCCCTGGGACGACTGGTCGGTGGTCGGATTCGACGGTATCGAAATCTGGAACCAGATGTCGGAATGGACCGAGAAGCTGACCCGGTTCAATCAACTGGCGATGGTGTTCTCACCCCGCAAGTCGATCGTGGCGCCGACCGATCGCCTTCTTGCCAAGTGGGACGAGATTAGCCTGACTCGCAAATGTGTCGGTTTGGCCAGTGTCGATGCTCACGCTTTCGGTATTCGAATCTGGCCCTTTAGTTTCGAAGTATTTCCCTACAAAGTCCACTTCAAGTCGCTGCGGTGTTACCTTCTGTTTGACGAGCCGATGAGCGCCGACTTTGATAAAGCCAGAGCTCAGCTATATGGTGCCATCCGCGATTGCCGGTTGTTCTTCGCCAACGAGCGGTGGGGCTCGGCCGAGAAGTTCCGCTTTGTCGGTGAGTGCGGTTCGGAAAAAGTGGTTTGCGGCGGCAGCCTTGCGACTGATCAAGATGCCAGGCTGATGGTGTCACTTCCGACCCGGGCCACGTTGCGCCTGATCCACAACGGCCGAAAGATCCTTGAAACTGTATCGCACGAATTGGAGTATCGGGTCTCCGCCAAAGGTATCTATCGCGTCGAAGCGTTCAAGGACCATCGCGGCTGGATATTCTCGAACCATATCAGGGTGGGTTGCTGAAATGTCGGATGAGAGAATGCAGGTGTACTTCTATGGTGGCGAGGATGATTCTGCTCCCAACTCGCAGAACGGCAGTCTCGCCTGCAAGTTTCTATTGGTATCCAGCGATGACTGTCTCTACCTGCTGTTTGGACCGCTCGCCGAGTTCCCCTATCATGCCGGTCTGCTCGATCGTTTCTGCAAGGAGCAACAGATCGCGTCCAGTTGGGTCAAGCGACCTGATCTGCTCGAGATATTCGATGAAAACTGTGAGGTCCGTGGCGGCGGGTATCTGGAATTCGACCAGGTGCTGCGAACGGTGTGCGTTAGTGGACAATCCACTGCGTATGGTGGGTTCCGTCAGCGTGAGATCAACCGTATTCTCTCCGGACATCCCATGTTTTCCGAGTTCACCTGGACTGTTGAGTAGTAGATCGAAACCGCTGCGGTTTCGACACTGTGTCAGGAGCGCAGGGCTCCTGACCTACGGAAACTGGGGCGACACAACCCGTGTTTCTTGCAGCGCGCTCGTCCTTGACGTCATCCTGAGCATCCCCTCAACGTCATCCTGAGCATCCCCCCCGACGTCATCCCGAGCATCCCCTCAACGGCGGGTGGCCGTCTCAAACTTGTTTGGGACGGGTTTGTGATAGAAAGCAAATAGCCGATAAAAGTACTATGATGCTGTTGAACGTTCTTCAGCGAAAAGGGAACGGGAGCTTTATACGAAAACCGGATAAACATTAATTCACGGGAGCAATAAATGGATAAACGCTTTCAACGCAAAGGTGCCAAAAGCAACTTTCACGTGGGACGGGAGTTTGAAGGAAAGGCAAAAGCGTTTTTTGCCAATCAGGGCTTGAGTCTCGATGAAAACGTATCCATTGAAATTGGAGTCAATGGCAAAAAGCCTCATAAGTTCGATTTGGGTAGTAAGAAGAAGAAGGTCCTTGTCGAATGTAAATCGCACACATGGACAGAGAGCGTTAAAGTCCCAAGTGCGAAAATCACTACATGGGATCAAGCCATGTATATGTTCTTCGTTGCCCCAAAAGGATACCGTAAGATTTTCTTTGTGCTTAAAGACTGGAACTCAAAGAAGAATGAAACTCTTGCTGAATACTATATCCGTATCAAGTCTCATTTGATCCCGAAGGATGTTGAGATTTGGGAATTCGACGAAACCAAAGACGAGGCAACAAGACTAAAATGATCAGCGAACCTGTCACTGATTTAAGCCGTTAGACGTATTGCGAGGAGAGACATGAAAGATTGGAAAGAAGTAGAAAAAGAAATCCAACAACTTGATGTTACACATAGGGGTATCCTCGAGTGCCGCGGCAACACAAGGCGGAAGATTGTCTCAAATGACGGCCATACTATTGCAATGTGGATCACCAAAAAG
>JAUXBJ010000036.1 GCA_030619425.1 bacterium | reverse complement strand
CAGTCGACATTTCTGGTCGAGATGGTGGAGACGTCCAACATCATGCACAACGCCACCGAACGTTCGCTGATCCTGCTGGATGAAGTTGGACGCGGCACCTCGACATTCGACGGGTTATCGGTAGCCTGGGCGGTGGTTGAGTTCATCAATGAAAAAATCGGAGCGCGAACGATCTTCGCAACTCATTATCATGAGTTGACCTCGATGGCCTCTCTTTATCCCACGGTACGCAACTACCAGGTGGCGGTCAGGAAGTGGGAAGACCGAGTCGTGTTTCTGCATCAGATCATCAAGGGTGGATGCGATGACTCGTACGGCATAGAAGTAGCGAAGTTAGCCGGGTTGCCGAAATCGTCGATCGCGCGCGCCCGGCAGGTGCTACGACTGCTCGAGTCCGGTAAGTTCAACCAAAGCGAATTGGGGGCCGGTTTGTACAAAGAGCGGGTGCAACCCAGTTTGTTCGATCGTCAGCCATCGAAAGTAGAGAAGCTGCTGGCCGAGATCGATCCCGACAAGGTTACACCCATGGAAGCGCTGGAGATTCTGAATCGACTCAAGGAGGAACTCGAGTGAGTGACGCCTCGAACAAGACCAGACGCGAACGATGGATCCGTCCGTTGCCGGAACGCGTCGTTAACAAGATCGCGGCCGGTGAAGTGATCGAGCGCCCCTCGGCGGTCGTGAAAGAACTGGTTGAAAACTCACTTGACGCCGGCGCCGACCGGATTGACATCGTTGTCGAGAAATCGGGAGTCAAGCTGATAAGGATCGTCGACAACGGATGCGGCATTCCCGAGGAGCAGATCGAAATCGCCTTCGGTCGTCATGCCACCAGCAAGATTTCCGCTTTCGATGATCTGGAGACGCTCGGGTCTTATGGGTTTCGCGGAGAGGCATTGCCCTCGATTGCTTCGGTATCGCGATTGCGAATGGTTTCCCGCCCGGCGGCTCAGGCGGCCGGTACCGAGATCATCTACGAAGGGGGTGTGCTGCAATCGTGTCAGCCGACGGCGGCTGCGGTCGGGACTGTCGTTGAAGCAGGGGATCTTTTCTACAACACTCCGGCGCGACGCAAGTTTCTCAAGACCGAAACGACCGAAGCAAGGCACATCTCTCGTCTGGCTACGGCGATGGCTATTGGGCGGCCCAAGGTGGGCTTCTCTCTCAAAATGAATGGTCGGGTTGTGTTCAACCTGCCGGCAGGGCAGAGCCTGGCGGAGCGTGTCGGCGTGCTGCTCGGCGGCGGACGCAAGTTCCTGTCGTTCGCCTTCGAGGGTGGTTTGGTAACTGTTGAGGGATGTATTGGGGCGCCGGATGTGGTGCAGAATAATCGCAATGGTCAGTATCTGTTCATCAATGGTCGGTACGTTTTCGCGCCTATGTTGTCGCACGCTTTTGTCGCTGGTTATGGTGAACTCATCGTCCCGGGCGGTTTTCCGATAGGGGCGCTATTGTTAAGCATCGAGCCGACAGAGATAGATGTCAACGTCCATCCCTCCAAGACCGAGATCAAGCTGTCGCGCGACCGTGAGGTCCATGACGCCGTGGTGGCAGCGATTCGGGATGCCCTCCGGCAGGACAGTGTGATTCCGGAACTCAGTTCCGGCGCAACGATGCGACCGGAATCGGACAGTCGTCATGGCAACACCAATCGCGGGAGTGGGGCACATGTCATCGCAGGCATCGGCAGTTCGCCACCGGCTGCTACGGAATTTCTGTCCGAACTTTACCAGTCAACCAAGCTCGATAACTCCGGGGCGGCGGAGCCGAATCCGGCGACCGTTGATACGGAAACAGGGGAGATTCTCGAAAAACCGGAAAGCACGGTATCATCGGGAACCGAACGCGAACACGGACCCTCCGCCGGCTTTAGGCTGGTGGGTCGGTTCTCAGATCTCTACTTGCTCATGCAGGCGGGTGATGATCTCTATATCGTCGATCAGCACACGGCCCATGAACGCGTGCTCTACGAAGAAGTTCTGCGCCAGATCGAAGCCAACAGCGCCTCGGCGCAGACTCTGTTGTTCCCCGTGCAGTTGGAACTCAGCCCCGAGCAGTTGTCCCTGTTCGAATCCGCCGCCGGTATTTTCCAACGCTCCGGGTTTACTGTAGCGCCCTTCGGCGGGCGGATGGTGAACATCGAAGCGGTTCCGGCGATTGGTCGCGCCCGGTCACCGGAGAAAATGTTGCGCCATGTACTCGACGATATCCTGGGCCTGCGCAAGAGTGGGCACGACATGATAAAGGCGATGGCTCAGTCGATTGCCTGTCGCTCGGCGGTGATGGCCGGTGATCGTCTCAGTGACGAAGAAGCTCGGCATCTTGTGGAAAGGCTGTTGCGGTGTGATGATCGTTACTCCTGTCCCCACGGCCGTCCGACTTTCATCAGAATAAGCCGAGAAGATCTGGACCGGCGGTTCGGTCGTGACTGAGTCGTCAACCATTCCCATCATCTGCGGACCAACCGGCTCCGGCAAGACCGGGGTGGCGGTGGAGTTAGCCGCGAGGTTCCCAATCGAAGTGGTCTCGGCCGACTCACGCCAAATCATCAAACACCTCGATATCGGGACAGCCAAACCGACCGCGGAGGAATGCAACAAAGTAAGGTTTCATCTCGTCGATCTTATTGAACCGGGCGAAGGGTACAGCGCCTATCGTTTTGTCGACGATGCCTGCGCAGCGCTGGCCGATATTATCGGGCGAGATCGCATCCCGGTTCTGGTCGGTGGAACCGGTCTGTACCTTCGGGCGTTGACCGATGGAGTGGTTGAAATCGACAATGAGGACACGACTGTCCGCGAGCAGCTTCAGGACGAAATGAGCCGGACCGGACCGCAGGCCATGTACGACCAGTTGGCGCGGGTTGATCCGACCGAAGCAGCCCGTCTCCACCCGAACAATCAGGTTCGCGTAATTCGGGCTCTGGAAATATACCGGTTGACCGGCCAGCCCAAGTCGGAGCTTCTGGCCGAGGCGGCTCACCGCGAGGGAGAGCACAGCTTCGAGCACTTTTGTCTCTTGCCGGATCGGCAGGAGTTGTATGCCGCCATTGATCGGCGGGTGGATCAGATGATGGCGGCGGGATGGCTGGCAGAACTGGAAAGACTGGTTGATGCCGGTATGGGGGAGGCAATCAGGCAGGCCCGGGTGATCGGCTACGGTGAGTTGCTTCAGTTTATGGACGGTGAGTTAACTCTCGAGGCTGCGGTGGACTTAATCAAGCAGAACAGTCGCCGTTATGCCAAGCGGCAATACACGTGGTTTCGCAACAAGACTTCGGGGCGTTTCTTCAGTAGCAGAGGGGAACTGACCTCCGTTTTGGCGGATCAGTTTTCGGCGAAAAGAGGCAAATAAAACTTGCCTTCGTGAGCACGCCGACCGTTAGTTAACGGACTAACCGCCTTTAGGTTAAGTGCGCCAAGTAGAATACCGATAACCTGAAAAGGTATATTGGATGAAGGAACAAAGGAAACTTATTTTGATCAGAAACTCGAAAAGACGCTGTTGGGTATGGGGTAGTCTCGTCATTATCATGTCACTTCTTGCTTTGGGTTGCGGCGGCCGAAGCAGTATGTCCCAGCCCGGCCTTCATGCTGAGACCGAGGGGCAGAATCAACAGGCCGATACGACGGCCTCCTCTTCAGAGGGGGACCAGAACTCCCGGCAGCCTTTGCTGTACGGTTCCAACAGATCCATTGAAAAGGCTGCCCGGACCAATGAGCAGGATCCCAATGAGGTTCCTTTATTCGAAAATCCGAGCAACACACCAAATCAGTTTCTGTCCAGTGGCCGTGCCGATGTTGACGACTCAGCCTCAGCCGTCGACGATGATATTTGGCGGAAGTTCGAGTTGGCCGAGGAGTATCACCTGATGGGGGTGATGGCGAACCGCGAGGCCGCGTGGGAGGAGGCTCATTACTATTTCGAGAAGGGGCTGAAGATTCTGGCCAAGCTTGATATTGAAGCCGACTCCGTGATGACTCCGGAGGCAGTCAAGTACACCCAGATGTTGGACGATTTCGTGGCTGACTATCGGGTGACGTTGCGATCCTTAGGTCACCTCGAGTCGGATGTATCCTCCAGCGTGATCATCGAGCGATTCGGCGACCTGGCCCGGAACCTGGATGCCGACACCATTCGAGTATACAAAACCGAGAGGGCGGGGGTAACCTACGACTTGCCGGTGGTGATGAATGACCGAGTCAAGAGTTCGATCGTTTATTTCCAGACGGTGGCGAAAGATGCCTTCACAAGATACCTGGTGCGTTCCAAACGATATACGCCCATGATGAGCCGCATTCTGGCCGAGTACGGTTTGCCGCAGGATTTGATTTACTTGTCGTTGGTTGAGTCGGGGTATAATCCGAACGCTTATTCGTGGGCGCGGGCCATGGGATTGTGGCAGTTTATCGCGTCGACCGGACGGATGTACGGAATGAACCGGAATTGGTGGATGGATGACAGAAAGGACCCTATCAAGTCGACACATGCGGCTTGTCGCTTTCTCAAAGACCTCTACAAAGAGTTCGGCCACTGGGAGTTGGCTATGGCGGCCTACAACGGCGGCCCCGGGCGGGTCAGAAGAACGATCAAAAAACAGAAGACCAACGACTTCTGGAAAATGAAGCTCAAACGACAGACTATGGACTACGTGCCCTTGATTTACGCTGCGGCTATAATTGCCAAGAACCCTGAGAAGTACGGCTTCACCGATGTCGTGCATGAGCCGGAGGTCGTCTGGGACGAAGTGGAGATCGGTCGTTGCCTGGAGTTGTCAACGGTGGCCAGAGAACTCGGCTGCTCAGTGGCTGAATTGAAACGTCTGAATCCGGAACTGCTGCGAAAGTACACGCCGCCCAAATTGAAACGGTACAAACTGAAGATCCCGGTCGGCAGCAAACGCAAGTTCCTGGCTGCCTATGACCAAATGCCCTCGCCCAAGGAAACAAGCTGGGTTCGTCACAAGATCAGACGAGGCCAGACAGTGTCGACCATTGCCGCTAAGTACGGCGTCTCTCAGTATGCGATTCTGGAAGCCAACAATCTCAGTCGTCGCTCCACGATTTACGCCGGCAAGGAGATCATCGTGCCGGTACCGCTCGACAGCAAACGTCGTGGCGAATCACCTCCCAAGTACACTGACTACGAGGCCAAGAATTCGGTTTACTCGGTTCGGCGCGGTGACACCATGTGGGATATCGCGCGCGCTTTCGGCACCACCGTCGATGCGCTCAGGCGCATCAACTACATCCAGCGCGGATCACGTATTTATGTCGGCCAGAAGTTGAAGATTCCGTCATCGGCTCGGCGGTCACCCGGCAAAAGCAGCGACAAGAGTTCCTCCGCTTACGCTGCGACCACACCGTCGAATCAGAAATCTTCCGGATCGGCTAAGAGTTACAAGGTACGTGCCGGCGATACAATCTGGGATATCGCGCGGAAGTACGGCACCACCACGGCCAAAGTTCGCAGCCTCAACGGCCTGGGTCGTTCCAGCCGCATCTATCCGGGTCAGGTCCTCAAGATCTCCGATGGTAGCGCCGGGAACTATGTCGTCCACAAGGTCAGGCGCGGGGAGACTCTTAGCCGTATCGCTCAGAAATATCGCACCAACATGTCCCGCATAATTTCGGCCAATGATATCGACGATCCCGACGAACTTAGCGTCGGGACCAGGTTGAAGATATACGCGAAGTAATAGGAGTACCATGGCACGCAAAAGGGATGTAATCATTGCGGTCATAATCGGATTCTCGTTCCTGGTTGCAATGGGTCTGGTGGGACTGATGTTCATCGGCCTGATGTCGGGTGACCGCGATTTCGCGTTCACCGGTCTGGGTGGTGATATTGGCGTGGTTGAGATTTTCGGGCTCATCGATGAGAACTCCGGCCGCAAATGGATCCGGCAAATCGATCGATGGGCCGAAAAAGGATCGATCGAAGCAATCGTGATTCATATCAACTCCGGCGGCGGCGGCGTAGCTATCTCGCAGGAAATCTATGATGCCATTCGTCGCGCCCGGGAGAAGAAACCGGTGGTGGCGGCGCTGGCCTCGGTGGCGGCTTCGGGCGGGTACTACATCGCCTGCGGCGCGGATCGAGTTATCGCCAACCCGGGCACCCTGACCGGGTCCATTGGGGTGATTGTCAGTTTTCACACTGCGCAAGATCTCCTCGACAAAATCGGCCTTGGCACTGAGACGGTTAAGTCCGGTGAGTTGAAGGATGTGTTCACCTACTCGCGACCGATGAGCAAGAATGAAGAGCTGATGCTCAGGACAGTGGTAATGGATACGTACGAGCAATTCATCGAAGTGATCGCGGAAGGCCGAGGTATGGGAAAAGACGATGTCTACGCTTTTGCTGATGGTTCCGTTTTCACTGGTCTTCAGGCCTATGACTACGGTCTGATCGACACTATCGGTGGGCTGAAAGAAGCGGTCGATTTGGCGGCGGACCTGGCTGGATTGGAGGGTGAGCCGGAAGTGGTTCGACCCTATGAGCGCAAGGACGTATCGCTGTTTGACCTTATGGGCAATTTGCTGGGACAGGTCACCAGGGTGGTGGGAAACGACCTTTCCGGCCCGCAACTGATGTATCTGTATAAATGATTTGGCAAAAAAAAACTACCAGAAGCGAAGAAACTTATAGACAAGAGGGGATTATTTGCTTTTCTTAGACGTCGGCGTTGCGTATCCTTGAGTGTCTCATAGGGTTATATTGAGAAGCGCAACATCAATACGGTGGATTGAAAATAATGAAACGGTTTGTATACAAGGAAAGTCTTCTTCAGGGAGGACTCAGTGACTAAAGCCGATCTAGTTGAGAGAGTGGCCGAGAAGACCGGCCTGACCAGGACGGACGTTGCCGTGGTCGTGGATTCGTTCCTCGACACGGTCAAGAAATCGCTTGAATCCGGGCACGGAATAGAGATCCGTGGCTTCGGAACCTTCAAGGTTAAACTGCGCAAAGCCAGGAAGGCTCGCAATCCGCGGACGGGTGAAGTTGTGCCGGTCCCGGATCGCAAAGTGCCGGTTTTCAAGCCGTCCAACGAGTTTAAGAACATGATAACCAAACAACCGATCTGAAGTCTTCAGGACTCTATGGAGGATTGATGCCGAGCGGAAAAAAACGGAAGCGTCTAAAAATCAAAACCCATAAGCGCAAAAAGCGCCGGCGCGCCAACCGCCACAAGAAGAAGAAGATCTAGCCTAGGCGACTCAATCCTTCGTGAGTAGATGACTGTTCGCTCTGTGTTTCTCAGGAGCGGCACAGGTTGGTTATTCTGCTATCGTGTTCAGGTTTCGGTCGGTCTTTGGGCCGAACCGATGAGATTAGATTATAGCTGCCCGCTGTAACGGCGGGCAGTTGTTTGCTTAGGTCTGCACGCCAGGATACTTCCTCGGTAGTTTCGGGAGATCGTCTCAAAAAGTGTCCCTTTCTCGCGTAGGGTCAAGGCCTGTCTCTTGCCTGAGAGGCGGGGCGACGCAAGGCCGTCCCTTACTCGAGCTGATGGGGGTGGTGAAGAAGTGGCTGTTTCTGCCCCTGTCACAGAAAAAAGATGCCCGTAGCAACCTTTCCAAACCTTTTGCGTAAGCATAAGAAGAAGAAAGTAACTGCTTCGTGGAGGTGAATGAATATGAGGCATCTCTGGATACTCCTGGCCGCCGCTGCCCTAACGCTGATGTTTGCGTTGGTCACCCTGGCTGACAGCAGCGGCCGGATTTACGGCAAAATCACCACTGTCGATGATGACGTGTTTGAGGGACTGATCCGATGGGACAAGAACGAAGGAAGCTGGGTCGATGTCCTGAATGGCAACAAGGAGTTGCGACGGCATGATCGCTCGAAGAGAACAAAGTACCGTGACCGCGAGCGGTCCATAGAGTTGTTCGGCATTACTATCGCCAGGACCGGCGGGGCCAGCATCAGTTGGGGGAATGTAGCTCAGTCCGGAATGCGGTTCGGTCACCTGGCATCGCTGGAAGTGATCGATGATGACGCCGCGCTGTTTACGTTGAAATCCGGTGAGACGGTTGAACTTGATGGTGGCTCCAGCGACGTCGGCACCGGAGTGAGGGAGATCATCATCGAGGACCTCGACGAAGGGGAGATCGAGTTGGTCTGGGATGATATCGAGCGCATCGACTTCATGCAGGGCGATGGGTCATTGGTTTCTAATCTCGGCGAACGACTATACGGGACGCTCACTACCCGTCGCGGCGATGAATACACCGGTTATGTTTGCTGGGACATTGACGAGCTTTTTACAAGGGACATCCTCGACGGCGACTTGAAGGGTCGCAGGCGCAAGATCAAGTTCGGCAAGATCCAATCGATCGAACGGTACAGTTCCAGCGGCGCCACTGTCATCCTCAACAACGACGATGAACTGCTCCTGCGCGGCACCAACGACGTCGACGGCAGCAACAGTGGCATTATCATTTCAGATTTGGGGTTCGGACAGGTCATCGTCCACTGGGACGAGTTCGACCGTCTTGACTTCCACGAACCGTCGGAACCGTTGACCTACGCCCAATTCGATGGCGGTCATGAATTGAGAGGGACTGTATTCACTGAAGATGGTGAAAAGTATACCGGCACAATCCGCTGGGATGACGACGAGGAATACTCGTGGGAGTTGCTCGATGGGGACTATCGTGACGTCGAGTTCGACATTGAGTTCGGTCTGATTAAGGAGATCGCGAAGAAATCATACCGGTCGTCTGTTATCACGGTCTGGGACGGCCGCACTTTCCGCCTGCGCGGTTCCAACGATGTAGATGAAGACAACAAAGGGATATTCATCACCACATCGGACGGTGATGAGATTGAAGTGGACTGGGAGGATTTCGAGCGCGTCGAGTTCGCCCGGAACTGACGTCGCAACAAGCACGATTTTCACGGGCACGTAGTTGTCCTGCCGCACATACTGTGAACCAACCCAGAAGGCCGCCTCACCCAGGCGGCCTTTCTGTTTGAGGGTCTTTGAGGGTGGTGGGCGCAGATGCCTTCATCTGTCCCCGGGTCTGTTCTGTATCTTCGGTAGGTCAGGTTCCTTGTGAACCTGACGATTAAGGCAGGATCACAGTCCGCCGCGGCGGACTGCCCTACTACATTGGTGTGTCACAAGACCTACATGAGAATCACTAACTTGCCCATCTGCACCCGGCCGTCCGGCATCTCCACCGTCCAATAGTAGAGGCCGCTCACGATCATCTGGGTGTTGCGCGTGATCATATCCCACTCGT
>JAUXBJ010000284.1 GCA_030619425.1 bacterium | reverse complement strand
TTACTCTGACACCTGACCTCAGTGTTAGGAATGAACCCGATTCTATTCCATATACGTAGCCGGTGTTGTCGGTCAGGTCGGCGTAGTCCACTTCGCCGGTAACCGAAACGGTCGGCGTGAAAGCGTACTCTGCCGCCACGCCGAAGCGCAGCAAGGCATAGTCGAAATCGGAGTACTCATGCAGTTGATCGAACGAGAAATCCTGATGCCCTAACGCTCCCTCGAGTTTGGAACTCACGTCCGGCATCTCCACCGGATCGTATGACGCTGTCGACAAATTGTAGCTGACTGTGCCGTTCAATCGCAGTTGCGAGGTGGCCGCGAAGCTGGCCGTGGCGTAAAGGTTGTGAACTTCGCTCTTATAGTCGGCCATGGCGTAGGTTGAGCCGTAATGCATAGGGAAGGCAACATCGTTTCCATCGACACTCACGGTGTCGGTAAACAGATGACCCGCTCAGCCGTCGAACAAGGCAACCGTCACCGGCCCTCGCGATTTGTCCAAACCGTATGTGTATCCAGCCGTGATCGCCCACTTGGGATTCGGCAACATAGTCAGGGCAAGGTGCGGTTGGAACGAAGAGTGTTTCACATCAAGTGAATCAAGATCGCCGTTCTTGTCGAAGCTTGCTTTCAGGCCGATGTTCATGGTCGTTTTCAGGTTGGGACGATAGGTGGTGCGGAACTCAAACTGATGCTCGTCGGTTGGGAGCGTGGTGATATCCTGATAGCGCAGGCCCTCACGCTCGAAGTAAAACCGGAAAGCGAAACCAGGCAGCGCTATCTGTAGTTCCTCACGACCGCGCCGCTCGAACAACCCCCGGGCCGAGACGAACGGATCGGAAGTCTTCTCGAACCGATAGCGCACCATCGTCGAGTATTTCATACCCTTACGATGCCGCAGTTTCACCTGACCGGTGAACTTGCCGGTAGCTGTCCCCTCATCCAACGTCGGATAGTCGTCGCGATCCACACGTTTGTATCCAGCCAGCACGGAGAGGTTAGTGCGGGCGTTGAGTCGCGTCATCAGTTCGGCCGAGGATTCGATCTGCGTTCGATCCAGGCTGGAATAACGAACGTAGTCGAAGTCGGTCTGTACGCCCGTTCGGCCGTCACGATAAGTCGGCAGGTCGATGAAGGGATCATCGGCTGACAGCCTGGCCGCCGTCAGTTTGGCAATCAGCCTCATCTTGGGCGTCAGGGCCACCGCGTATTTGAACGCTCCGCTGTAAGCGTCGCTGCTCAGGTTGCTGATTTCGTTGGTCGCCTTGGAGTAACCCAGCGACCCGGAGAATTTCCCCGAGCCGAGGTCGCCCTTAAGGCGAAACCGATGGGAGAACTTCTCGGTTTTGGGTTCCACCGCGTACACTATGGCAGTGTCGTCATAGACCAGCCGGCTTCCGAACTCGGCCTCTTTGGTGCCGAAGACCGGATGGACAGCATCCTCATAGAGAACCCCCGGAGCGTTGGTTTTCGAATCATAGGATCGATAACCCATTTGGTAACCAACATCGAGACCACCGGCCTTGGCGTTGAGAGCCGCTTCAAGTTGCTGCGTGAGTTTATCGACCCGAGACTTGTTCGACTCCAGGTGACAGCTTTGGCAGTGCATAGAGGCCACTTTCTGTTCGTAGCCCTGCTCGATAACCACCCGATGAGCCACCATCAGGCGGAGATCGTTCCGGCGCGACAGCAACGTTTCGAGGCGGCTGGTGACCTCTTTGCGATTGATCCGATAGTCCACGCCCGCATCATTCAAGGTGTGGGTGATAATTTTGCCACCCGGTTTCTGAATGGAATCGCCGGGGTTGTTCGGGTCATGCATGTATCCTAACGCCTCACGGGCGTTCATATTCTCTAACAGGTCCTGTCCTCGCTGGATTGTCAGCGATCGGTATTGCACGGAAAGCTTGAACCGGTCGCCGGACACGCTTCTGACCCGGGCGTTGATGTCGTTATCATCGTAATAGTGTCCGTCGATTGAGAACATCGAACCCGGACGTCGGGAAAGATACTCCAACCGTAACTCCGGAAGGAACTGCTCCTCGCTCGGCAGGT
This sequence comes from bacterium, assembly GCA_030619425.1. Classification (GTDB taxonomy): domain Bacteria; phylum Zixibacteria; class MSB-5A5; order GN15; family FEB-12; genus JAJRTA01. The sequence continues at coordinate 2,023 of JAUXBJ010000284.1, read as the reverse complement.
ACTCACCAACCTTCTTAGCGTAGTCGGTGTAGTTGGTATAGTGCGAGCCAAACCAGAGAGTGTAACGGTCGTAGACGTCACCATCTGCAGCCGCAACGGCAGAAACACCTATCAGGATTAGGAGACACAGGGTCAGCATTATCAATGTGCGTTTCATGACCACCTCCTTACCTCGTTAGGGCGTTGCCGCCGGTTGAAATGGTTTGGGAAGGCATATCCGTCCCATGAATGGCCGCATGACACTGAGTACACTTGGCCAACATCGCCGGCTTCCAGGCATCAAAGGTCGACACTCCGGAGCGGTCGGTTGCCTGAGGCGGCGTGAAGGCGCCCTCGATGCCCTCGACTGTGGCGTGGAAGTGCATCGGGTGACAGCTCAGACACAGAGCCGGCTCCGCTTGCTTGAGCAGATTGTCCGCCACCGAACCATGGGCCGTGTGGCAGATGCTGCAGTCCTCATTGACCGGCGCATGCTCAAACATGAAGGGACCTTCCTTGTCCGCATGGCATCCGAAACATAGTTCACGGCCGTCGTCATCAAGAGCAAAGACCGATTTCTGCCCGTGAAGACCGTGGCAATCCTGACATGTGATCTTTCCCTCGGCAATGGGATGATGCGATGGCATGTAGGAGGCGGCCCGCACCTCGCTGTGGCAATCGTAGCACAGTTCCGGACTGCTTTTCCGATTGCCGTTCTCAGCGTGAACCAAGTGACAGTTGGTGCAAGTCACCCCGGCTGCGCTGTGTCCGGTGAAGGCCCAGTCGTCGAAGCTGTGACCCGAATGGCAACTCAGGCAGAGCTTTTCGCCCTCGGGGTCATCCGTTCTGGCCGGATTTATGATCTCCTGCGCCTCGCCGCCGCTCTCCATGTGCTGGGTGCCGTCGCCGTGACATGACTTGCAGCCATTTGCCTGTTGGCTACCGCCGCCGAAGTAAGCACCGTGCGCTGAGGCTTCGAACGTCTCAATAGCCTCATCGTGGCAGGCGGCGCAGGGCTCCTCGGCGTTGGCCGTCGTCGTCGCCCCGGTTGACATCAGTAGCAGACATACCCCGATCGACAGCAGCAAATGCCACGACCTCCAGTCCGCTGCCGGTTTTCTCACAAGTTTCATCATACCTCCTGTCTTATTAGTTAGCGCTAACTAATCACTGGTTCCAAAACAAAGGCGCTCTTGTCTTCTCCCTCTGGACGCAACCTGGTTGAGTCCTCGAATTAACTTCACTACTTGCCCCGTTTTAGTCCCTTCGCAAAAATAGGAACATTGTTGGCGAGTATATCGGGCGGTTCATAAACCGTCCCCGAAACGTCCTTCCATAGAGTGCAGCCGAGGGCACACTCGAAAACCATACCGACAAAACAACGTGCCGTGATTTCGCTGCTGATGTTGCGCACCAGCCGTTGCCTCTTCAGCCGATCCAACTGTTCTGTCAGGAAATCCACGAACGACCCACGCACTATCTTGAACACCTTCTGACCCCTCGTTTTGCCCTCAAGGCCGCCGTACAAGAGCAGCCGGCAAAGATCATCATGGTCGCTGAAAAACTCAAGTATGTGCGCCGCCAACCCCATCAGAATCTTGTGCACGTCCTTCTCATCGGAGAGCCTGGCAAAAAGCGCCTCGGCGTTCAACCGGCGGCCAAGTGAATCCAGCACCGCCTCCCATAACGCTTTCTTCGATGGAAAATACCGATACAGAGCCGGCTCGGTGATGGAGCAGGCGGTCGCGATCTGCTTGACAGTGACTTTCTCATAACCGTGGCGGCTGAAAAGCCTGGTGGCTTTAGTGAGAATCTGGGCTCTTCTGTCAGGACCTGATCGCTTCATAGTCAATCTCTTTAGTTAGTGCTCACTAACATAAGAGATAGGCAGCGGCTGTCAATATCAAACTGTCACTAAAACCGATACCGAGGTACGGCTTAACGCTGGGTAGCCCACAGTTTGGGGCTTGTTGAAAAACCCCGAGAGCCGTCATTGCGAGGAGTGAAGACACTCGTGTCGTAGCGACGCGGCAATCTCAGACGG
>JAUXBJ010000033.1 GCA_030619425.1 bacterium | reverse complement strand
GGGAGACGGTCACGCTGGTCACGTCATGCCCCAGGTTCTGCAGGACGATGGTTCCGCGCGCAGTGTCACCGGGTGCGATGGGTGGATGGTCGAAGCTGTACAGGCGCACGTTCGGCTCGGAGTTGCCATCGGGCAGAGCGTCGAGCGCCGCCATACAATCGATCACACCCCAGCCATAGTCATTGTCGGGCAGACTGTAGATGCCAAAGTCGCGGGCGGTGGTTAGAATCGCGTTCTTGATTTGATCGACGGTGGCGTTGGGATTCTTGTGCCGCATCAGCGCCACCAACCCGGACACCTGCGGCGCCGCCATCGATGTGCCGGTCATAGAGTTGTAGCCCCCCCCCGGCCACCAGGTGGAGAGAATGGTTACACCGGGGGCGCAGACGTTCGGCTTGATTGCGCCGTTGCAGTCCGATGGTCCGCGCGATGAATTATTGTAGACCACGGGAGGCGATGTCCATGCATCGACATTACCGACGGCGAAACAGTCGATAGAATCAAGGGCCCGGTTGGCCGGGTTACGGATGGTGCTACTGCCGCTGCCTTCGTTACCCGCCGCGAAGACATTTACCATGCCGAGGGCTTCGGTAGCTTCGATCATATCGTAGAACAAGTTCTGGCAACCGATGTCGGCCACGCCCCAACTGTGGTTGATCACATCCGGCACGTCGTCGATACTGTTGGCGTCGCCGTCCGGATTGGCCGCCCACTCGAAAGCATCGATAATCGACGTCCCGGTGACATCAATCACCGCCGCCGAGATCCATTGGGCGTCGGGCGCCACGCCGGTGGTGTCGCCGGTGACATCATCGCGCCCAACCATACTGCCCATCGTGTGCGTGCCGTGGGGGGGGTTACAGTTGTCGTAGCCGCAATTGGAGATGGCGCGAGGGGTGTCCTGACCATCGTAGCGCGGATCGAACCAGGCCGCGGCGTAATTGCCGTTGTTGCCCTTCCAGTTCGGCGCCAGCGCCGGATGGTCACCGTCGACACCGGTATCAAACGAACAAACCAGCCGCCCTTCGCCGGTGTAGCCCGCCGCCCAGGCATCGTCGGCATTGATAAACTCCAGATGGTCGCTTACACCGGCCGACAGGGTGGCGGTAGCGTCGGATTTGTCCGGGACGATGGCAGTGAGTCGGGGCACGGCGTAGATCATGTCGACATCATCGCGCTGCGCCAGATCGGCAATGGCGCCCGCTTCGATATCCACTTCGACCACGTTCACCAGCCAGTGCTGCTTGATCTGCTGCGCCCGGCCAGCCGCCTCATGTTGGTTGAGCGCTTCGATCAACGCCTGTTGAGACTCAGCGCTGTTCTGTTGCAACTGCGTCATGACAGTCTGATAGCGTCCTTTGCGGGTGGCCTGGTCGACGGCTGCGGCCTTCAAGGGCCGGTCCGTTAAATCAGATCGCAGGACGACCCAGACCGACAGCTTCTGGTCGGACGGGTTGGATGATATTCGCTCTAGCAGATTATCTGCTATTTGTCCAGCCGAAACGGGCGGAACCAGAGTCAGGGCGAAAAGTACACAGATTGTCAAACGGCCAAGCGTTCTCATTCATTTTCTCCTAAAAACAGGACGTATACCGCCATCCGAATATCCATTACGAGCGAAAACCATGCCGCCGGAGAACCTGACTCTCTTCGGCTATCGCCTTAACATACAGACGGTTACGGGTGAGCGCCGTGACCGCCTGGAGTTTGAAGGTTCTCCCGGTCAGATAATAGGCAATGGCTTTCATCTTTGCCGTCATCATGCCGGCCAATCCAGGTAAGACCATCGTCTGGACATTCGGTCTAAAATCTTTCAGAACTTCCATGTTCACCATATAATAAAGGGTGACAGACTATTTGTAAACAGTTACGCCGGAATTACCACTATGGTTTCGGTTCGGAGAATCTCTGGAGAACAAGACTATGAATGACCAATTCGCCCAATTCAGCCGGACTCAGCTCGAAGACATTCTTACCGATTTCACCAAGAACTGGCTGGCTCATGACGGCCTCTGGTTTCAGGCGGTGGAGCGCCAGTTCGGCCTTGAGAAGGCGATCGAGCTTGACACCGAGGCCTGGAAACGCTTTACGACCATCGAAGCCAAACGCATTATGAAGCGTCACGGTATCGCCGAGAATAGCGGTCTTGACGGCCTGAAGAAGGCGCTTGGTCTGAGGATGTACGCGCTGGTGAATGAGCAGACGATTCGAAATGAGTCGGATGATTCGTTTGAGTTCTACATGATAGATTGTCGTGTGCAGTCGGCGCGCCGACGCAAGGAGTTGCCGTTGTTCCCTTGCAAGTCGGTCGGCCTGGTGGAGTACGCCGGGTTTGCGCAGGCTGTCGATCCGCGGATTAAGACGGAGTGTATCGGCTGTCCGCCTGACGACCAGGCCGGCGATGAGTACTACTGCGGCTGGCGGTTCTCGATGGTTTGAGCGGAGTGACTGTTCTGTGGTAGGCGTACGGGTTCTCGTAGGGCAGGATCCCTGCGATCCTGCCGAAACGTCATCTTGAGCATTCCCCCGACGTCATCCTGAGCATTCCCCCGACGTCATCCTGAGCGGAGTCGAAGGGTGGTGTGCCGTGTGGGCCGACACTCGGCATCCCAATGAAGAACCCACCCGACGCTGAAGCTCTGGGTGGGGTACCGGTGTGGCCGAATCTCAAGATTCGCGGCTGGCACACGTCCTCGTCTGCTGCTTGACTCGGTACCCCACCTAAAGCGAAGCGACAGGTGGGCTTCGAAATGATGACCCCCCCCCGGAGTCGTCATTGTGAGGAATCCGCCGCGGCGGACGACGCGGCAATCTCAATTCGTTAGGCGACATACAGTCTGAGATTGCCGCGCTCCCTTCGGTCGCTCGCAATGACCAAAATGGGGACTTCTTCAACACTTCCGAACGTCCGGGGCAACCAGGTCTTTCTTGAGACGGTCACCCGGTTGCTGCGTTGAGCAGTCGCTATCTACCACAGATCAGCCGGAAAAGTGACGGCCACTTTCACATCGCTCTGGGGTGTTACGCTTATAGTGTAGGAGGAAGTGTCGTTGTCCGGTGTGTAAATCACGCTCAGCCTCTGATTGCCGATAGGGACACTGCTAAATGAGAAACTACCATCAGCGGTCGGGCTGGTAGTGCTGGTAACGACGCTGCCGCTGCCGTTTGGATAGGTCAGCCGAATCACCAGAGAATCACGATAGATCGCCCCCGGCATTTCGTCGTCGGCATCGACCACATACCCTTGCACGCTGTTGCCCAACAGCGCCGAGGAGGATACAGCAATGACCTTATCGATATTCGACCCCGACCCGGTGGATCGGAGCAACGTGTCCGAATACAGATAGGCCGTCCCCCAACCGTCCTGTTTGAACTCATTCGGATCAACGCCGCGACTGATGTAGGGTCCATCCCAGGTTGTGTATCCGCCGGGATTGGTTGCCAGTGCATCGAGGTTGGGCGGCAAGGCGCCGACATCGCCGACATAGCCAAAGTCGGTCCGGGAGCCTTCGGCAAAGAGGCTCGGATTGCCGACCATCGCCGCAGCCAGCGCATCAAGCTCCTTCTTGGTGTGCTCATACTTGGCTGTTTCCAATGATGTTCCGAGCTTGCGCACCGCTACTGTGGCCATGATTCCGACGATAATGATCACGATGATCAGTTCGATCAGCGTGAAACCATTGTTTCTATGGCAGCGTCCGATCATAGACATATACTCGGCACGAAGTCAAAGGTTGAACCATCTGAGAACTCGACGGTAAAGTCGGCCCCGGTCATGTCGACCTTGGGGCCACCTGTTGTCTGGCTCTGGTACGCCTGCAACTGAACGGTTACGGTCTCACCGGGGTTGACCGTCTGCGGACTGGAAAACATCACCAACTCGCCCGAGGCGGCCTTGGGATTGGGGGAATCGAACACCGTCACGCCGTTCCATGTAACCGTTCGGTAGTAGGCAACCGGACTGGTCCAGGTAAGATTGATACTGCTGACGGTAATCGGACTGGCGCTTGTATTGGATATCCAAAACGACACATTGTTGCAATGCGTGCCGGGAGAGAGTGTATCGGAACCGGTCACCATTTCCAAACCGCTGCCTCCACCACCACCTATCCAGACATTATTGGCCAGACTGTACTCACCATACGACGAGGAGGCCGGCAGTACCGACACAAACCGTCTCAGGGTGTCATCGTCGGGAATATAGATCACTTCGATATCGTGATTGCCGATCGGGATGGAGTCGAATGCGAAATACCCACCGATATCAATGGTCGCACTCTTGGTGACCGTTCCGCCGGTGCCGTTGGGGATGATCATACGGACCGACAGCGAGTCCTTGTATGTCGACCCAGGCGGCGTGCCGTCCAGGTCGCACACCAGACCGGAGACCTGGTTGAGGGTGAAATCTCCCACGCTGTTACCCAACGTCCGCACGATGTCGGAACCGGAACCGCTTGAGGTAATGTTGACGCCGCTGTAGGTGTAGGTCGCGTCCCAGGCATCCTTCTTGTAGTCGTCCGTCTTCTGCGTGAAGCGATTGTCGATGTACGGTCCCTTCCAGGTGGTGTAGCCGCCGGGGTTGACATTCAACGCGTCGAGGTTGGGCGGCATAGCGCCGACGTCACCGACATAACCGAAATCTGAACGTACTCCATTGTTCTGCAGTTCCGGGTTGCCGATCATGGCTATGGCCAGCGCCTGAAGTTCCTGTTTGGTCTCTTCGATGCGGGCCGAATCGGAGATGATCCCGGCCGAACGCAGCACCACGGTGGCAAGAATCCCTGTGATAATGACCACCAGGATGACCTCGATCAGGGTGAAACCGTCGCTGCCAGATGTTCTGCGCAGGAATCGTGTTGCCATATCGTTATCTGCTACCATCAATTCGTGTACGCCACCACCACCCAGACCTGAGTACATCGCGCCGGATGGGTGGCTTTAGTGGATCTCAGCTTAACGCCTATCTCCATGTCGGTGACCTCTGCCCAGGTCCAGGCGCTACCGGTAAATGGATTATTGGTCCATTGTTGGCTGTAATCGACAAAGGAACTACCGAGCGTCTCTTCCGAGCCGGTGTACTCGGCGCTATTGGTTCGCAACACCACTTGCGCATAGGCAGTTTTCACAAACTTCCGGGAGCGGACATAGACGGTCACCGATGTGATCGTGCAAGCGGTATCAGTCGGGTCGGCCGTCGCGTATGTGTCGGCGCCGTAAGATGTGCCGATCGACTTGACATAAGTGGCGTCGTCATCGGCACTCACGTCGTCTACACACAGGTAGTTGGTTGCGCAACCGTTGGCAACTAGATTGGAACTGTTACCCACACCCACCGGTCGAAGCGTCTCAGTGCCGGGGCCGCTGCAGCCACCACCACCGCCTCCTCCGCTGAAATACGCTGAGGCGAACTTGTAACTGGCCCATCCCTTGTGTCTCGGCAGGATCGTGACGTACCGAAGCAGCGTATCGACATTGGGTGTATAGATCATTCGCAAGGGATGTGTCCCGACCGGGAGCGAATCGAGCGTGAAAATCCCCGCTGCATCCGGTGAGTACGTCTTGGTAGTCGTGCCGCCGGCGCCGTCAGGAATCGTGATCTTGATGTCGACCGAGTCAAGATAGGTAGCCCCCGGCACCGAGTCGTTGGCATCCCTGATCGATCCGTTGAGTGTGTTGAGGGTGTAATCAGTCACGGCGTCAGCGACTTTCTCAGTGATGGTCGAACCACTGCCGGAGGATGTGATCGTCACTCCGCCGCTGTAACTATAGAGGCTGCCCCATTCGTCCATCTTGAAACCGACCGAATCCTGGACCAATCCCGGTAAAATGTAAGGTCCATCCCAGGTGCTGAAACCACCGGGACTTTCATACAACGCCTGCAAATTAGCAGGAAAGCCGCCGACGTCGCCGACATAGCCAAAATCCGCTCGCCGCCCGTTGGACATAATCGCCGGATCCCCAACGATAGCCTTGGCCAGCATCTCCATCTCGCGCTCGGTCTCAACCCTTCGAGCATCCTGAACAATCACCGTGGCCGACTGCATCGCCACCGCTACCAGCACACCGACGACGATTATCACCACCGTCAATTCGATAAGTCCGAAACCGTTCATATTCCGTATCCGCTGCATCATGAGGCTACCAGACATCACTGAACAGTTGGGTTTGCAGGTAACTGCTGCGACCGGGATCGATATTGATTAACCTGGTGAGGGTGTCGTTGGTGGGCAGATACACCGTTCGTAAAGTGTGTCTCCCAATCGGGATGGAATCAAAAACCGCCAGACCGTTGCCATCCGGATTGGTTGTGCGTGATGTATAGCCACCAGCGCCGTCGGGATGAGTAAGGACAATTCGCACCGAGTCTCGAAAAACAGTCCCCGGCAAATCGTTGTCGATGTCGACCACGGCAATGGACAGGTCGTTGTACAGAAGGTCATCGGTGGCGTTGGCGATATTGCGGCTGATACTGGACCCGCTGCCGGTGGAGACGATACTGTTCCCGCCGGAGTAAACGTACGCGCGGCCCCAGCCATCGAGTTTGAATTCCGACGATGCACCGCCGGCGGTAACGTAGAAATCATCGCGCACATAGGGACCGTCCCAGGTACCGTATCCGCCAGGGTTGGTCACGAGCGCATCCAGATTGGGCGGCAGGGCGCCGACATCACCGACATAGCCGTAATCAGTCCGCGCTCCTCCGGAGAGTACGGCCGGGTTGCCGGCTACGGCATAGGCCAGTTGCTCCAGCTCGGCCTTAGTTTCCTCGGTGCGAACAACCTCATTGGTGCCCTTGAGCGATTTCACGGCCACCGAGGCTATAATGGCTACGATCACAATTACGATGATCAGTTCAATTAGCGAATAGCCGGTTTCTGAGGTGAGTCTTGCTGTCATCTTACGATAGCCTAACCTGGTTCGTCTCATAAGATTATCGGCAAATATCGATGAGTGGTTTATCGCCGCTTAAAGAAGGTGTGGCCGATGTAACGGGTCACAAAGATGAGAATGGCAAAATATCCTCGAACTTGCAATCATATTCGGGTGTTTAAGTACCCAATATGATGAACCAGGTGGAAAATGGAAAAAAAGTTACATATTGACAAGTTTCTTGTGGACAAAATGCATCCCTTTGGATATAATGGTTAAGTAGAAATGGAAAGGTGGGGAACCCAAACCCACATTTGAACGGCTAACTTGGTAGCAAGTTAAGCACTGAAGCAAAGGAAGACGGCATGCGGTTATCTCGCAAATCAGACTACGCCCTCAGAGCAGTACGACACCTTTCCGGGCTGCCAAAGGGAAAGCTCGGCTCCATCAACTCGGTAGCCGAAGCAGAACTGGTGCCTCGCGAGTTTCTGGCCAAGATTCTCAAGGACCTCACCCGAAGCGGCATCCTGGTTTCATACCAGGGCGTCAAGGGCGGTTATGCCATGGCACGTGAACCCAGGGAAGTCAGTTTCCTCAATATTATCGAGGCAATCGACGGCCCACTCCATCTCAACCTGTGTACCGAGCCGGATGGCTGCCGTTGCAATCAGTACGAGACTTGTGATATACGCATTTTTTGGGAGTCGCAGGAAGCTTCGTTCAAGAAAGCCCTCAGCAAACAGCGCTTTGCCAAGTACCGCAAGGGTCGCAAGTAAGAACGCCTGGCAACGCTTAATCTGAGTACAATTGATCCCGGCGGGTCGCTCTAAAGGAACGGCCCGCTTTCCTTTTGGGGCTTGTGCCGCCACGCAAACAGGTATTATATTTGTTATGACAGCACTGGCTGTGTCGTTGGAGAACTTCCTCCGACGGCTGGTGTTAAAGAATAGACGAACCTGTCTTCAGGAGTATAACAATGGTAGATTTCAGCAATAAACAGCATCGAGTAAAGATCGGCCTGGCGGAAATGCTCAAGGGGGGCGTGATTATGGATGTCATCAACGCCGAGCAGGCTAAGCTTGCCGAACAGTCGGGGGCGGCGGCGGTGATGGCGCTGGAACGCGTACCGTCGGATATCCGCGCCGATGGCGGTGTCGCCCGTATGGCCGACCCGGACGTAATCGAGGGAATCAAGAAGATCGTGACCATCCCGGTCATGGCCAAGTGCCGCATTGGTCACTTTGCCGAGGCGCTGGTCCTCGAATCGCTCGAGGTCGACTTCATCGACGAGTCCGAGGTACTAACCCCCGCTGACTACAAAAATCACGTCGACAAATGGTCGTTCAAAGTGCCGTTCGTCTGTGGTTGCCGCAATCTCGGTGAGGCGCTCAGGCGGATCTCCGAGGGTGCGGCCATGATTCGCACCAAGGGCGAAGCCGGTACCGGCGACGTCTCCGAGGCGGTCAAGCATCTGCGCGAAATCGGCACGGCCATGAAAGCGCTGACGGTCACCCCCGAGGACGAACTGTATACCGCGGCCAAAGAACACCGAGTGCCGATCGACTTGGTGCGCATGGTAGCCAAGACCGGGATGCTGCCGGTGCCGAATTTTGCTGCTGGTGGAATTGCTACCCCGGCTGATGCGGCCTTGTGCATGTTCCTGGGCGCCGAAGCGGTGTTTGTCGGCTCGGGGATCTTCAAGTCCGACAATCCGGAGAAGCGGGCCAAGGCTATCGTGGCGGCTACCACGCACTACAAAGACGCCGGTATCGTGGCCGATGCTTCGCGCGGTCTTGGTGAGGCCATGAAAGGCATCCAGGTCGACAGCATCCCCGACGAGGAGTTGCTCCACACGCGGTAAGACGGCAGCATTACTAGCCGTCATTCTTTGTGGGCGGCAGACGCCCTCGTCTGCCCCTGTATTCACGCCGGTACCCCACCCAGAGCGCCAGCGTCGGGTGGGATTCTTCACCTTCGCACGGAAGAACCCACCTGTCGCTCCGCTTTAGGTGGGGTACCGGCAAACTAGCCAAGCCTCAAGAGAACTTCCTAGAGTGCTTTGTTGGCGTCTACGCTATAACCTAGAGCCTTCAACTCTTTGACAACCGACATCCTCCAAGCCCCGGCATCGTCAAACGGAACGTACAGAACACCAGCATAATCTGATGGAAGGGTCACTTCGCCTCTCTTCAGGCCAATCACGCGCTTCCTTCCCAGTTTCCCTATGAGATAGCCAAACTCGAAAATGACATTCTGCCTCGCTCTTGGCTCGGGGCTCTTTGGTTTGTCCGCGATCCCACCGAAGTCATCTGGTGTCAGCAAAGCAAGGGCAAAGGAGACATCTGAATAATCTTCGAATTTTTCAATAATGGTCCTACCCCGGTTGGCTTGTTCATGGAGAATGACAGGTTCCAATCCGATTTTTGTGAGAAACCGAGCTACAGTCTCCTTCGTACCTGAGTCATGGCCATGCACCACCAGAACCTTGTTATTGGCAGGGGGTCTATCAGCGTCAATTGCAGTCTCCGCAGTCTGATCGAGTCCCCAATATTCATCCACCTCTTCGATCATCG
>JAUXBJ010000220.1 GCA_030619425.1 bacterium | reverse complement strand
CTTGTATACCCGGGGCGATCCGCTGCACAAATGAAGGTCCTCGGAGAATCCGTAAGGCACCCTGAAACCACTACCAACGGCGCCGCGCAAAACAAGCGCGCGAGTAGCGCTGTACTTAACCGCCAAACGGGGGTTGATGGTCGTTTCATCATACTCCAGTGGTTGGAGTCCTTGCGACATTACGTTTCCCGAACCACGGAAATTATCTTCAGATGAATGGTAATCGAATCGCAACCCGCCGACGATTTCAAGTCGGTCGGTCACTCGAAACTCGTCCTGAAGGTACGCGCCGATATCTGTGGCTTCCTTCTCGGAAGTTGAGGTGTACGCTTCCTGGGAGTCAATGTCCATATACATCCCGCGCTCGTCCAGATTATCGTGGCTGAACTGGACCCCCGCAAGGAGCCGGTGCTGCCGGTGAAGGGGATGCACCAGATTGAGACTGGCCACGAGAAGCTGCTCCTCAGCGATATATGGACGCAGCAGTTCAACAGGCGGCGACTCACCCTTCGCCTCCTCATAGTCGCTCAAGAACGTGTCGTTGGTGGCGTCCCGCTTGTGTTGTGTCAAGGTGACATTCACGCTGATTTCATCGGCGGACGGCAACCACACATGATAATCAAGCTGCACTGTGTTGCGATCGGTGATAATACGTTCGGCCCCGGGAGAAAACGGATTTTCAAACAGGTTGTCCTTCAACCAGCCACCTTGACGCTCCTCGTTCAGCACCCGGCCGCGCAGCACCAGTTGATCCGACGCCAGTACGTCGTCGAAAAAGAGGTTAAACCCGGCATTCTTCGCGCTGGAGCGCACGCGATCGATCCAGCCGTCGGGATTGTAGACGCCCCCCGGCGCATTCTTATCGCCGGTTTCATCGATCTCGCTTCCTTCGCTTTGCTGGGCAAACAGAAAAACACCGAGATTATTCTTACGTACGTTTGCCGTGATTTCATACTTGTTGGTGCCGTGTTCACCCATCTCAATGCCGATATTTCCTTCGGTCTTTCGAGGAATGGAGGAAATAATATTGATAGCGCCGGCCACAGCGTTACTTCCGTATAGTGCGGAGCCTGCTCCCTTGACAACTTCAATCCGGTCAACGTCGGCTGTGCTCAACTGCTGCAGGCCATAAACGCCGGCCAGACCGGAATAGACCGGTTGACCGTCAAGCAGAACCTGGGTGTGGTCAGCGCCCAAACCCTGCATGCGCAGGATAGTGAAATTACACCCTTGACACTGTTGCTCGACGCGTACGCCGGATTCGCCGTCCAGTGCTTCGAAGATACTGTGCGCAGATTTATCCTCTATCGATGCCCGCGTTATCACTTCCGTGTGAACAGGCGCCTCCCTGACATACCTCGGAGTGCGAGTACCGGTGACCACAATACCGGCGGTTTCGAGAGGTGTGCTGACTAACTCGAAATCGAGTTCCAATGTCCGGTCGCCGTTCACATTTATCGGTTTAGTTGATGTCGCGTAACCCACCGATGAGACCACTAAAGTATAATGACCTGATGGAACGTAACGCAATACGAAGCGTCCATTCTCGTCAGCAGCACTGCTTATTTGGGTACCTTCGATCTGAATCGTCGCAAATGGAATAGGTGCACCGGTCTCAGACTCCTCGACCATTCCCTTGATAGATGCCCCACCACTCCATGCGCTGTTGGCGACAAAGAGTCCGGCCAGTGATAGTGATAATAGTATTCGTAGCACTCGCTCACCTCATTAATGTAGCTTCTCGTTCCAGGTATCTGTTTAGATACCGCTATTCGATTCACATTTAGCTGATAACGAGGAAGCTTGGCGGTGAGCGACCCGACTGAACTGAAACTTCGCGTTCGATGTATCCGGCGGATTCAGAGCCGGCATATCGTTGTGGCGTGCACTTGGGAACCTCAAAGACAACAACGCACGCTACAGTCACCCTATGGATCGAGTTGCCAATTGCCCCGATAACCTGATAGTCCTGGTCAGAGTGGGTGTGGTTTCCTCCGGAATCTGACTCGGGGACGGCATGGCTGTGGACAATCATGCGACCATCCGGCAACTCATGGAGATGCATTGACATTGGGATAACAGCAATGAACACGCCGAGGGCGCACTGAACAAACAGTGCGATGGCCTTCAAACCAATGGAGAAGCGTTCGGATATGCTGCTACGAATCGGCATCGACAAAGCTCAGGTGAAATTGAATTTCGTTTTCATCGGTCGCCATATTACTCCTTAACAATCAGCTTGTCAAGCGACTTTTTGTGATTTATTTCACTTTTTTAGCACACTATCACGCTATGTTAATGATATGTTTGAGCACCAATCCCCTCTCTCAACTCGCATAACTATCAGTGTATCATCGCGTTACCAGCGGTACCCCAGCTATAGCGGAGCGACAGGTGGGATTGTGTTATTCGGCGTGCCCGGCAGATGTCCACATCTGCCGTGTTCGCTCCATGCAATGCAGAGGTCTTGTGGGGCGGGAGCCTTGTGATCCTGACAAAGAAACACCGCTTGACGGTGCGTCACCCTGAGCTCCTGCCAAGACGTCACCCTGAGCGGAGTCGAAGGGCGACGTACCTAATCTGCCCGGTTCATACTAAACGGTACCCCACCCAGAGCGGTAGCGTCGGGTGGGAATCCTTAGTGTTCACAGAGGTAGGCGGGAATCTATCTTCTTCGTTTGAGTCATACTGGCGGAGGCCAGTATCCAGCCTTAAACCCGGGACCTGGATTCCTGCTTTCGCAGGAGTGACAACGTGACACCTACCGCCGGAACTTCCGCCTGAGCGCCAGCAAGAAGAGCGGGACAAGGATGAGGGTGAAAACTACCTGCGCAAGTGTCACGGCAGTCGTAGACGTGCCGTGTTGAAAACCAGTTTTCGTCACCTGGAAAGACATGACACCGAGGGAGTAGAGCATGGCATCAGTGAATCCCCAGAAGGAATCAACTGTGGGCGGCCATGCGAGGTCGTAGTTGGTCGTGCCCTCCGTGCCGAACCCAGAGTAGAAGTACGATGTTGCCCCAAAGAGAAGCGTGGCGATCAACCCCCAAAAAGGTCGCGCATAGTTTTCGCCATATTCGGAGACAAACTTGTAAAGTCGGTAAAGGATTACCGAAGGCAAGCCAAGCCAAGGATGTTTCGACCTATTAGCCTCAGCCAACCTTCGGCGACACTCCATCTCACGGTAGAACCAATCGCCGGCATCGGCATAATTGTGAGCCTCTTCGAAATTCCGCTTCAACTGGATGTAAACGTCTCTGATGTGTTCTTCGTCGGTATCATCAACGCGGACAATTTCATCATAGATTTGTTTTCGGCCACTAGATTCCTCAAATCGTGGATTTCTAAATTCCACATTGTGTAAGACAGAATAGGTGAATCTTGCGCGCTTGAGGTTTGCTTCAAAAAAGATCGCCGTTTTCATTTGCCGAAAATTCACCTGAGAAAATTTGACGATCGGGCTTACTTCTCTGCATTCTATGGGGTTGGCGTATTCAAAGTGACCATTCAGTTTCAGGCCATCAAAGTAAATCTCTTCACCTGCAAGTGCGAGATATCGGTCATTTCGCAAAAGGTCTGCAGAGCCTACAATGAGTACGTACAATCTGTCAGTATTCAGAGTACAGTCAAGGAATTGAATCTGCGGTGCCTCAAAAAAGCAACCACTAAAGGGGTTTGTTCCAGATTCGATGTGAGCCCCCACAAAGGCAATTGCCTTAGTACATTGAAAGTCACACCCCTCGAATTGTACTGTAAGACCAGACATAGTAGAGCGTTCAAAGTCGACCGCAGCAGCCTTGATGTCAATGTCTCGAAATGGTGTACGAAGAAACACGCACTCTCTGAAACTCACAGACTCCTGAAAGGAAAGACCTGTGAAACGGCAATCTTCGAACTCGCTTTTGTTGAAGCGGACTTCGATATCACTTGGGAGCGAGACTCGATTAAAGTGGATGCCTTGAAATCGTGCTCTGGTGAGATCAAGGTATTCCCTTTTGCGTTCTTTAAGATATTCGCTCTTGCAAAGCTCAATGTAATCGCTGATTATGGAAGAGTTCGTTAGTGGGAGGGCTTGGTCAACGTGAGCATGAAACGCACACCTTGTAGAGGAGCCACCACCGATAGGCAATCCACACTTCTCTTTATTCTTATTATCCCCTTTTTCCCACAGTTCAAAACTACACTTCCCCACAACCCCCTCCCTAATCCTTGAACAAATCGTCGAAGCCGCTCTTGCGGTCGTCTTTGGAGTCATCCGACGATCTGATGCCGCCGGGGCGTTTTACCACATCGCGCATCTGGAAATAATCACAGAAGTTGCTCTTCTCTTTGTTGACGATGTTGGTCTCAACCGGTTCCATGCACTGAAACCGTCGGCCCGGCTGAAAATGCCGACAGCCGCGACAACAACGCAAATCGGCCAGACAGTTCTCGCAGCTATCAGCGCGCGCCACGCGGCCTTCAATGCCGGTAGCACGACCACAGTTCCAGCAGATCAATCCTTCGGTAGCCATATACACTCACTCCCGATTGTTTTGGGACAATATAAGTGGGTAATGTCAGGTTCGCAAGGAACCTGACCTACAAGTGCAGCGTTGGCGGCGGCTTCCCGCCGGGTCTAAAGACCCGTCGGGCACAAGACATCTGGACGAGGCTTCACACCCCTTAACGCGACAAAAAAAACCACGCCGCCCGAAGACGGCATGGTCGGAGTGGTGACAGTTGAAATCAGTGCGATCAGAAGATTACT
>JAUXBJ010000018.1 GCA_030619425.1 bacterium | reverse complement strand
CCTGCAACGTGCCAAACGACACTACGATTTTCCAGTGTGATTTGGCCGAAGTAAGTTTGCCGGTTAGCGGTAGCGATATCGATGGCAACCTGACCGGTTGTTCGATTACCAACGGTCCGGGACAACTCATCAATGGACTCTGGACTTACACTCCCGCAGGTGATGAAACAGTAACGGTAACCATTCAGTGCACCGACGATTGCGGTGCGACGTGCGAGAGCAGATTCACCGTAACGTTCGACTTGAACGCGCCGCCGGCGGTGGCCTGTGTCGACTTCCTCGAACCGGTCTTTGTATGCAACCTGGATGATGATATCTGTGTCGAGGGTTTTGGCGCGATAGATGAAGACGGGAACCTCAACTCTATCTGGGTGACTGTTAACGGCGCCGACTACCCGGTCATTGAAGGCCGTATCTGCTTCGCGCCGACCGAAGGCGCCAACTCGATGATTCTCTATGCCGTTGATGATTGCGATGATACCAGTTGGTGCGACGCCGTCGTCGAGGTTATTCTCAACAGCGAGCCGGTTTGCCTGATGCCGACCGACACCACCCTGTTCAACTGCGGCCCGCAGGAACTCTGCCTGCTACTCGTCGCCGATGACCCGGACGGCAACCTCTACGGATGGGAACTGATCTCCGGCCCCGGTAGTGTTGTCGAGGGAACCTGGTGCTACACGCCAGTAGGCGCCGAGACAGTCACGGTCACAACCCGCGCCACGGATTCATGCGGCGCATATTGCGACCAGACATTCACCGTTACCTTTGAGATCAATCAGCCACCGACGGTGACCTGCCCGAATGACACCACTCTCTGGTCCTGCGATATGAGTGACGTTTGCATCGGTGGCTTTGCGGCGTCCGACCCGGAGGGTGCTCTGGAGTCGATCATTGTAACAGTCAACGGCGTTCAGGTCATTATGGCTAACGGCACTGTCTGCTTCACGCCGATTGAAGGACCTAACGTCATCGTCCTGACCGCTTTCGACGCTTGCGACGCCGAGAGTTCTTGTGAAACTATCGTGACCGTTGATCTCAACGACGCACCGATCTGCAATCCGCCGAATGATACAATCATCGTCCTTTGCGAACCTGAAGAAATCTGTCTGCCGGTGTCGGCAACCGATCCGAACAACAACTTCGACCGTTGCGAGGTCTTCTCCGGTGTAGGTGAAATCGTCGACGGTTATTGGTGCTATACTCCGGACAAGAGCATCGGCGGTACCATCACCGTCCGCTGCTTCGATAGTTGCGGCGCATATTGCGACGCCGAATTCACCGTCACCATCGAACTCAATACGCCGCCAATCGTCTATGATCGGTTTACCTCAGCTACCTTGTGCGAGCCCGACCAACTCCGCGAGGTTGGCGTTACTGCTTATGACGCTGATGACGACCCGATGACCTTTGTTATGTTGTCCGGCGTGGGCACTGTTGATACCCAGACGGGATATATCAGTTACTTCCCGGATACATCCGGTGTCTACACCTTTGAGGTGGCGGCCTACGACACTTGCGCCGGCGATACCGGCTTCGTCTACGACACCATAACTATTAACAGCCCGCCCATACTCCACGCGTATGATTCTACCATTTATCTGTGCAACATTCAGGAAGTCTGCTTCGACGTTGTCGCAACCGATGCCGACGGCGATATTCTTAACATCACCCAGGAGTCCGGTCCGGGCGGGTTTACGATGTTGACCGACAGTTCCGGAGAGACCTGCTTCATGCCGAACGACGTCGACTCAGCCACATACATATTTGAATATTGTGTTACCGATCCTTGTACCGGCAGCAAGATTTACAGCGATGCCTGCCCCGAGTGTCCGCCGTGCGATCCGGATACGATCAGGATTACCGTACTGCTCGACCGCCCGCCGGTCGTGGATTGTCCGGAACCTCAGTCGTTCTCGATATGTGAACCTGACACTCTTTGCTTTGAGTTCAACGCCAGCGATCCGGAGTTACAGCCGTTAACGGTGAATATCCTGTCCGGCAACGCCTGGTTCGATGCCGGCCTGGTTTGTTTCGAGGCGACCACCTCCGACCAGTTTGACATCGTCATTGAGGTCGTGGACATTTGTGACCATTCCGACACATGCATCGTGCCGGTGACTATCGAGGGCAACCACGCGCCGAGTGTCATTAGCGCCGATGATTTCGCGACGTTCCTTTGCGAACCGACGGAAATCTGCTTTGATGTCGCCGTCACGGACGCCGACATGGATGTTCTGACTGTCACGGTCAATTACGGACAGTTCGATGCCGACAATGAGCGAGTCTGTTTCTTCGCCGATACTGTCGGCAGCTATATGATAATCGTCACAGCGGCCGATTCGTGCGGCGCCACGGCAACTGACACAACGGTGGTCACGGTTGACCTGAACGAACCGCCGTATGTTGATCTCGGCGCCGATTTCGAGGTCGGTTTGTGCGGCCTCACCGAAGTTTGTGTCGACGTTACCGTTGGTGACGAGGACGGCAACCTGCTTACCGTAACTCCGAATCTCGGCAGTTACGATCCGCAAACCGGCAAGGTCTGTTTCGAGGTTGACTATGACGGCGCCTACGAATTGATCGTCGAAGCCACCGACGAGTGCGGTGCAACTGCGGCGGATACGGTGACAATCACCGTGACCTCCGGCGCCCCGCCATTTGTCGATCTTGGTGACGATCTTGATCTCGACTTGTGTGAACTGGGCGAAATCTGCGTCGATGTCAACACGATTAGCGTTTACCAGTCACTAACAACCAGCCTGGGTATCTATAACGAGGCTACCTCGCAGGTCTGCTTCACGCCTGACGGACCGGGCAATTACACCATGATCGTGACCGTGGTTGATACGTGCGACCTGATGGCGGCCGACACCATCAACATAAGCGTGGACATAAACAGTCCGCCGGTCGCGACAGGAATGCCTGACACAACGGTATACTTGTGTTATCCGCAGACGATATGCCTGCCGATAGACATCTCCGATCCGGATGACAATATCCAGAGTATCCATGTCAACCGCGGCTCGTACAGCGACGGGCAGGTTTGTTTCACGCCTTACGACAGTGGCACCTTCGATATTATCGTGACGGTTACCGACAGTTGCGACATGGTCGATGCCGACACCGCTTATGTGACAATCCTGACCGACCAGGGGATCGAGCTTGTCTGTCCGAACGACACGACTATCTTCACTTGTGTCGGTGACACCTTCTGCCTGCCGATCGGCGGCATCCCTGAAATCGCTACGGTCAACGTGACCGGAATCAACACCTGGTTCGATGATGAACTGCAATCTGTCTGTTTCATATCCGAATGCGGTAATACCAACCAAGTAACTCTCGAGGTTGTCACTCCGTGCGGCAGCTTCAGTTGTAGTTTCACTGTTACGATTGAATGCAACCACGCTCCTCTCGTTCTCTTGCCACCCGACAGCAGCATCATGTCCTGCGATCCGTCGGAGGTCTGCGTGCCGGTGGGCGTGTATGATCCGGACGGTAATATCGCTGATGTCATAGTCACCGGCGGCTCGTACGATCCGCTGCACAGCCGCGTTTGCTTCACCTCTGACACAGCCGGCGTTTACAGTTTGATCGTGACGGCTGTCGATGAATGCGGCGAAGAGGACAGCGACACTATGGCGGTCACGATTGAATTCAATACTGCGCCGTTTATAATCTATGATTGGGCCGACTCCGTTATCACCACTTGCCAGCCCGATATCTGCGTACCGATAGCATTCGGTGACGCGGAGGATAACCTGGTCGAGGTACTGACCGACGTCGGCTACTATGACGATGCCACCGGTGAAATATGTTTCACCGCCGAGAGCTCCGGGCTTTACTGCGTCGAGGTGATAGCTATCGATGTATGCGGCCTGGCCGATACGCTGGATGCCTGTGTCACGGTTGACATCGGTGAATTCGTGCAGATCAACTGTCCGCAGGATACCTTACCGGCCGAACCGATCTGCGGTCCGACCGAGGTCTGTGTACCGCTTGAAATCATTGGCAACAACTTCACCGTCACTTCGTCAATCGGCGCCTACGGTGAGGGCGAACTTTGCTTCCCGGCGGATACTGCCGGCATCTACGTGATTACAGTGATCGGCATTGCCGAGTGCAACGACGATACTTGCGTGGTGTATGTTGAGGTTACTATCCCGGACGAGGCGGTAATCACCTGCCCCGCCGACACCGCTCTGCTGACCTGTGGTCCCGATACCATCTGTCTCGACTATACAGTCTCAGCATCCGTAGAAATGATAAGTGTGACGGAACCGGCGTACCTGAGCGAGAATCAGGTTTGTGTTCCGGTGCTCGAGGCCGGGTCACTTGAAATCACGATGATCGCTACGTCGATCTGCAACTCCGACTCTTGCAGCTTTACGGTTATCGCGGACTTCAACAGCCCTCCGGAGATCGTTACCGGTCCGGACACCAGTTTGACCGTGTGCGAGCCGTACGAGGTGTGTATCCCCGTCACCTATAGTGATGTTGATGACAACATAATAGAGGTGTCATCGTCGCACGGCCAGATTGTTGAAGATGAAGTTTGCTTCACTCCGGCCGATTTCGGTATTCACACTGTCGTAGTGTCAGTGCGTGATGCTTGCGGTGAAACAGCCTACGACACGACTATCGTCACTATTCTGCCAGGCGGGTCGCCCTTGATTGTCTGTCCTCCCACGACAGTATACGACACTTTGTGTACGGCGGATTCTATTTGCATCACGATGCCGATCAGTCCAGGTGATGCGATCGTGACGGTTTTGCCGAACGGTTCATACGACCCCGCCACCGGCGAGCTGTGTGTTTATATCGATGAGACCGGACTGTATAACATTATGGTGACAGCCGAAGCCCAGTGCGGCGTTGACACCTGCGAGTTTGATCTCGATGTTCAGGTGCCCCAGCCCCCTGTCATCACCTGCCCCGGAGTCATTGATACCCTGCTCTGCCTGACCGATCCGGTTGAGTTGTGCTATCCGGTGACGGTGACCGGAACTGACCCGGTAATCACGGTTGAACCCGAAGGTTCATACGCCGATGGCAAAGTTTGCTTGATAATCGACCAGCCCGGCGCCTATGACATCACCCTGATTGCAACCGGGCGCTGCGATGCCGACACCTGTGTGACGACCATCAACGTCACGGGAGATCAGGCGCCTCAGTTGTTCCTGCCGCAAGAAACGCCGGTATTTGAACGCTGTTACGACGACACGACCCTGGTCTGCATCGACGGCATCTACGCCACCGACCTTGAAGACGGCGTGACCCTGACACAAACCTGCGGCCCGGGTGAGTTTGAGTTGATTACCGATGACAGCGGTCGGGTCTGCTTCCTGCCGGACGCCTTCGGACTGTACGAGTTCTGCTTCGAAGTGGACGACGGCTGCAGCATCACTGTCGGGTCTTTCTTCGTCGATATTCAGGAACTTGAGGACTGCGACGTCTGCATACGGGTGTCGATCGACGGCGGCGATTGTACCCCGGTTGGTCTTCTCCAGATAGCTGAACTGAACATCGAGACACGCGAGTGGCTGGGCGGCTTCGACATCCTGCTGGCTTACGACGCCTCGGTAATGGCGTTCACTTATGCCAGCATCGAAGGTACTGCTGTAGATGGCTGGGAGTACTTCGAGTACCGCATGGGCGCCGCTGACTGCGGCGCTTCCTGCCCTTCCGGTCTGGTTCGTCTGGTCGGAATCGCCGACATAAACAACGGTCCTAATCACCCTCCGCACGAGACTTTATTCCCGAACGGTGTCCTGGTCAAGATGCAATTCCAGGTTGCCAATGACCAAAACCTTGGCGATCAGTTCCTGCCGATCAATTTCGTCTGGTATTCCTGCGCCGACAATGCTTTCTCCGACACCTCCGGTTACGATCTGTTCGTGGATGTACGTATTCTTAACTTCGAGAATTCGATGATCTGGGATGAAAACGATGACGTCAACTACCCGGAGTCGTCTCGTCCCTTCGGCATGGGTACTCGTGATGACTGTTTCGGCGGCGGCAAGATCGACCCGATCCGCTGTGTCGAGTTCATCAACGGCGGCATCTGCGTTATCCACGCGGATTCAATTGACGACCGCGGTGACATCAACCTCAACGGCGTGCCTTACGAGATTGCCGATGCGGTAGTCTTCTCCAACTACTTCATCAAAGGACTGAGCGTGTTCGTGGTGAATATAGCCGGTCAGATTGCCGCCACCGACGTCAACGCCGACGGAGTGACCCTCAGCGTGGCCGACCTGGTGCTCTTAATCCGGGTCATCATTGGCGATGCCGACCCGATTCCCAAGTTGAGCCCATACCCGGAGGAGTTGCTTGTCACGACCGAATACAGCGACGATCACCTGAGTGTGTCCACTGATGCAGTCGGTGAAATCGGTGCCGCCCTGTTCGTCTTCGACGTGAACGACGCGACGACAATCGACATACCTCAATTGGCAACTGCCGCCGAAGATATGGATCTCATGTACGCTGTTGTTGACGGCGAACTGCGGATTCTCATCTGGAATCTCGGAACGGACCTGGTCGAAGCCGGCGAGCACCGTTTATTTGATATCTCCTATAGTGGTGATGCGGCGCCGATTCTGAAACGCAAAGAGATCGTCGACTACCAGGGCAGGCCCTACCGATGTGTCAACAAGGGCGGCGAGTTGCCGACCGAGTTCTCACTGTCGCAAAACTACCCTAATCCGTTCAACCCGGCGACCTCAATCAGCTTCTCCACGCCGCAGGCGGCCGACTGGACGCTTCACATCTACAATGTCACCGGTAAACTGGTACGCTCCTTCAGCGGGCACGCCCCGGCCGGTCATCAGACGATTACCTGGAATGGTCTTGATTCCCGTGGCGGCACGGCAGCGTCAGGCGTCTACTTCTATCGCCTCGATGCCGGCAGCTTCACCGATACCAAGAAGATGGTTCTGCTGAAATAAATCTCCACCTCGTATCTTTTTCCCTGTAACGTCCGGTCGCACACGACCGGACGTTTCTATTTGTGATAGTCGGTGTTGTGGAGAATAGAGAAAGCGCGGTAGAG
Organism: bacterium; assembly: GCA_030619425.1. Taxonomy (GTDB): domain Bacteria; phylum Zixibacteria; class MSB-5A5; order GN15; family FEB-12; genus JAJRTA01. The sequence goes on along the minus strand of JAUXBJ010000018.1, from coordinate 4,951 downwards.
TTGCTCCAGTAGAACCAACCGCACCAATTGGTGTGAAAAAGTAAGGGACGACAATGACAGAACCAGATCCGCGCGATCCAGGACGGATTCATCCAGACCATAAGCCCCACCAATGATAAACTCAATACAACCGCCGCAGCGCATCTGCCACTTTTCAAGTTGCCGGGCCAGTCCGTGCGAATCCGGGTCGGTACCCTTGTCCGCCAAAGCGATATGAAACCCCTTGTCGAGTACCTTCAGAATGCGGGCCGCCTCCCGTTTCTTCACTTCGGAAGCCGACAATCCGGAACCGGACTTTTCCGCGGACAGGACGCGCCAGGAAACCTCAGCGTACCGCGAAAGCAGCTTTTTGAAATGAGCACACCCGTCGGTGATCCATGCATCCTTATCTTTCCCCACGCAGATAAGGTGAATCTTAAGCAAGTGTCATAACCTCGACAATCAGGCGACGCTGTCGAGGCCCGTCGAATTCGCAGAAGTAAATAGCCTGCCAGCGCCCCAGCACCAGGCGACGATTTTCAAACAGTATCTGCTGCGAAGCGCCCAAAAGTGACGCCTGGATATGGGCGTCCGAGTTACCTTCGAGGTGATGGTACCCGTCGTCCTGCGGAATCTCTTTGCCCAGCTTGTACAGAATGTCGCGAGCGACATCCGGGTCGGCGTTCTCATTGATGGTTATGGCAGCGGTTGTGTGCGGGACGAAACAGACAACGAGACCTGAGGGGCGACTGCTCTCGGTGACAATCTCCTGCACCCGCGCCGTAACGTCGATCATCTGTCGCCGCACTTGCGTCTCGACCGTTAGTGTCTTCATGCGAATAGCGCCTCAGCAAATTTGTCAGGGTCAAACCGTTGCAGGTCGTCGATCCCCTCCCCCAGTCCGATGAATTCCACCGGGACGCCCAGTTCCTCGGAGACGGCGATCATGACGCCACCCTTGGCCGTGCCGTCCAGCTTGGTCACGATGATCCCATCACACCCGACCGCCTCGGTGAACACCTTGACCTGTGACAGGGCATTCTGACCGGTGGAACCATCGATAATCAGCTTGCTGAAAACCAGTGCATCCGGCACTGCCTTGTTAACGACTCGACGGATCTTTTTCAACTCTTCCATCAGATTCGCCTTGGTGTGCAAACGGCCGGCCGTATCAACCAGAAGAATATCGACGCCTCTGGCCTTAGCTGCTTTGGCGGCATCAAAAGCCACCGCTGCAGGGTCGGAGCCACTCTGAGAGCGGACCATTTCGACGTTGCTCCGCTCGGCCCAGATAGCTATCTGTTCAATCGCCGCCGCCCGAAACGTGTCGCAGGCGGCAATCATCGTCTTCTTGCCTTCAGCGGCAAACAAGGTCGCCAGTTTGCCGATCGTGGTGGTCTTGCCGACACCGTTGACACCGACGATCAACCAGACGATCGGCCCGGAAGAGTCGGTAGAACCGCTCGCCTGACTCTGCGAAAGGATGGCGGCGATCTCTTCTTTCAACAACGCCACGACTTCGCTCCCCTCAGACAGTTTCCGCTCGCGTGCTCTTTTTTTGACGCTTTCGATCAGTCTCATAGTCGCGGGCACACCCACATCGGCCTCGATCAGGATCTCCTCGATCTCCTCGAGCAGATCGTCATCAATGCGCCGCCGAAGAACGACCTGGGAAATCTTTCCGAGGATATTGTCCTTGGTGCGACTGAGGGAATCCTTCAGCTTCTGAAAAGCATTGAACATACTGCCCCGTGATCAGTCGTCGGTCTTTTTGTCGTCGGCCATGCTGAGGTCAGGGTTCATCCGTTCCGTGACGTTGTCCGGCAATACGGTATCGACTTCGTGTGTCGGCGACGCTTCAGGCAGGTGTGTCCCCGGCTCACCTGAAGATTCAGCAACATTGATAACCAGACGACCGGTTTGCGCATCCTCGGCAACATCGTTGAACTTGACAGCCACAAGTTGCGAGATACCCGGCTGCTCCATGGTCACGCCGTAGAGATTTTCGGCCGTCTCCATGGTGATTTTGTTGTGCGTAATGATGACGAACTGGGTTTGCAGAGAGAACTTGTGAATGATATTCAGAAAACGCCGACAGTTGGCATCATCAAGGGGTGCGTCGATCTCATCGAGAATGCAGAACGGCGAGGGTTTGACCTGGTAGAGGCTGAACAGCAGCGCGATCGCAGTCAGGGCGCGCTCCCCGCCGGACATCATGGTGATCGACAGCAGTTTCTTACCGCGCGGCCTGGCAATAATCATGATATCCGACTCCAGCGGTTCGGATGGATCCTCAAGGTAAATGTCAGCCTCGCCCCCGGTGAAGAGATCGACAAACAGTCTCTTGAAGTTGCCGCGCGCTTTCTCAAACGTCTCCAGAAAGAGCTGCTTGGCGGTCTGGTTGATCCTGGAGATAGTGGTCTTGAGGTCATCCTTGGCTGTGGTCAGATCATTAAGCTGCTCGGAGAGGAACGACTCTCTTTCACACGCCTTGCGGTACTCTTCCAGCGCCAGCAAATTGACGGCGCCGAAGTTCTTGAACCGTTCTTTCCGGTCGGCGAGGTAGGCGCGCGCTTCCTCATCGGTGCGCTTGTCATCGGGTCGCACTATTTCGACAGTGTCGATGTCAAGCTCGTACTCGTCGCGAATGCGCTGCCCGATAGCACCGATCTCGGAGTCAAAGGTGTTGATTCGCATTTCGATCTGGTGAATCTGTTCGCTCAACGAATCCTTATCGGTGCGGACTTCCTTCAGTTGTTCTTCGCGCTGCGAGACGCGGGCCATGATATCGGCCTGAATACCTCGCAGCCGGTTCTGACGTTCGGTAGCTTCGGTGCGACTGTGGAACACTGTTTTGAGAGTCTGCTCCAGTTCGGATACTCTTTCATCAGCATTCGAGATGTCCAACCCGGCGCGCTCGATCTCGTTCTGCTTAGCGCCGGTCGTGTTCTCGATCTCGAGCTTTAGCTCAGCCAGGTGTGATATCTTGCTTTCGACCTGTTCGGTGCGGCTGCGCGATTCAACCATCTCCACTTGCAGCTTCGACACCTGATCGAGAAGAACCGCCACCTTCGCTTCCAGAGATTCAAGATCGTTGCCGGCTTTGGACATGTTCCCGACCAGCGTCTGCTTTTGGTCGGCCAGTTGATTGAAGTCGATGCCCAGCGTGTACTGCTGACTACGGATCTTCTCGAGTTTATCCGACTGGTTGCGGCGTTCTTTTTCCAGCCGAGCGAGTTCGTCCTCAATCGTGCCCAACCGGTACTCGGTCTCGCTGGTCTTTTGCCCGGCCTTGTTAAGCTCTTCGGTAAGGCTGTCCAACTTGTCGGCCAATTGGGTCGACTCGGCGCGAGCGGCAGCTATCTCGGCATTGTTGCGATCTTTGTTTTTCTGTGCAAGCTCCTGCTTTTCAGTAATCGCGGCAATCATTCGGTCCTGCTCAGCCAGCTTCTCCTCGCGGCGGAACAACGGAAACTTTTCCTCGGCCCCGCCGGCGATGATGTTTCGGCTGTAACGCACACCGTCGGTGGAGACGGCGCTGAACCCGTACGGCAATCGTTCAAGTATCTCTTTCGGGTCGGCGCCGGCCTCGAATACGGCGGTGCGTGAGAGCACAGCTTGCATCAGCGGTCTGAGTTCGTCATCCGTCGTAACGGAGCGGTCCAGCCAGCCGAGGAAACTCTCCGCCTCGATTTCCGGCCGCTTCACCAGCGGGTTGATAGTACCGGTGTCGGGCACCAGGATGCCGACCTTGCCCTTGCCCTCGGTCTTGAGATACTCGATGATCTGTTCGGCGTGCGGACGATTATCGCAGACGATGAACCCGGCCATCTCACCCAGGGCGGCCTCCATAGCCGCCTCCAGCCCTTCCGCCGGCACAAACTTCTCGGCGACCGTACCGTGAATACCTGAAAAACGGTCTTTGATCTCCATGACCTCCACCACGCCGGTAGCGTAACCTTCATAGTGGAGAATCATGTCCTCGAGCAGATTGCGTCGTGCCTGGCAGGCCTCCAACGATGCGCCCAAATCGGACAACTCAAGCGAAAGCTCCTCCCCCTTCTCGATCAAACGTTCGATACGTTCCGACACCGCCGCTTCAGACTCCTCAGTGGCATCCTTGTCGGCCTTGAGGTCGGCCAGAACTTGTTGCTCCTCGACCAGACGGGCCTGCAACTGGGAACGATGGGTCTGCTGCTGTGAGACTTGTTGCTGCAGGTCGGCCACCACCTCGCCGATCTCCTGTTCCTGTCGACGCAGGTTGTCGTCTGCAGTCTTCCCGGAGGAGAGCTTACCTTCCAGGTCAATCAGCTTTTTGTTGTCATCCTCCTTGACCGCGCGCGCCTGAAGCAGTTCCCGATCGGAGACAGCTTGCGCACTCTCGGCCTCGGTCAATCGCTCGGCAAGGTTCTCATGCTCCGTTTTCTGGCCGATCAAGTCCTGATGACTCTGTTGAGTCTGCTCGGTAAGGATCTCAGTGCGCGCCTTGAGAGCCTGGATATCGTTCTGGTTGCGTTCGATTAGTGAGCGGGCGTTGGCCCGCTTCTCCACCAGAATGGATATCTCGCGTTCGAGACCATGAGCTTTCTCGGAAACGTCGAACACTTCGTTGCTGATGGAACTGAGGTCCTGTTCGAGGTCGATTTGTTCCTTGCGGTCGTTCTCCAATTGAGACGAGACGCGATTGACCAGCGCCTCTCGCTCCATGCGGCGGTCGGTCAGCGTGCCTAATTCATCCCGCAACTGCTGCTTTTCAGTTTGAGCATTGGCCAGACGAGCGCTGCTCAAATACAGTTCCCAGTCCTTGATTTCATTGAGCAGATTCTGATATCGCTGTGCCTTCTTCTGCTGTCGGTTCAACGACCGAACCTGCGTTTGCACCTCGGAGTAAATATCATTCAGGCGCAGCATATCGCCCTCAGTAGCCTCAAGCTTGCGCAGCGCCGCCTTCTTGCGCTGTTTGTATTTGGTG
>JAUXBJ010000322.1 GCA_030619425.1 bacterium | reverse complement strand
TTGTAGGTCCACCAATTGAAAGTGGGTCTGGCGGCATCGCCCGGCACTCGAAGAAACGTGGCTCCGGTAACATGGCGACACGAAGCCTCAAGATTGCCAGAGTTCCAACGTGGCACATCGACCCACTCTCCACGAACGGGCTCACCGTCGTTGTCGGCGCTCCAGGCAATATTGACAGTGTCAACAAAGCCGCAACCAAAGGGGGAAGCAACGTGGGTCAGGAATCCACACAGATCATCAAGAGCGAAGCCGTCCCCAGTACCGATCATTGGTACCATCCACAACCCAAAGTAGACATCGTTAAGAACATTATCGCTAATGTTGCAAACAGCTATATCAAACAAGATGAAATCTTCAGTGTAGCCATACGACCAGGCATACGAACTTTGTGTAATCTCAACGCCCAGGGGAATGTGAGGTCTGAATAGGAAATAGTCTGAGGACACGCCCACCGTGAAAGTATCTGAGTATATACAGATACGATCCTGTTCGGAGACAGCATCCGGATCTCCCCCGTCCGGCCCGCCAATGGAACGAGCCCGGATGTCTCCAAACGGGGAAACGTCCGGGAACATTTCCCCGCCCTCTGAAACAAGAGTGTCTCTGCTGACAACACCGCCGATCCACAGGGAGGCGACATTGAGATAGAATATGGGGGAACCCTTGGGGTACCGACAACCCGACCTCATCGATCCGCCGGTGATGCAATCTACTCCGCCGCCATTTCCAAATACACCCCAGTTTGATATGCTCAATTCAACATTGCCGATATTGTGCATCGAGTAGCACCAATTGGACCAGAGACCGTCCAGGCTGTGACGGGGGAGAACCAAGTCAGGTCGAGTGACTTCCCGCGCTTGCATCTGACCTGCCCCAGCCAAGACACAACCACACGCGAGTATAATGCTGATGCTGGCTCTAATAGACATCCAAATTCCCAGCCTCCTTCGTGCGACCGGCATGGTCAACCAGTCTGGTTAAGCACTTCGTGTATTCGCATCCCAAACCAGTTTGAGTTGGCCACCCGCTTCAAGCCACAAGGATCCACCGTCACACAACTATAGCACCACGATGCGACCACACCCTTGGGCTGTTACAAGTTTCCCGTTCATAATATACCGACAAGCGAATCAACGTCAAGCCTAATAGCCCGTGTGTCCAGGGAGATGGAATGTGGTGGTATCGGGTTACCCCCGCCCGACACCTACTTCTGAGCCTGACCGCTGTCAGGCGCCTGACAGCATCTGCGCACGCACCATAGTGGTTTAGATCGCACGAAGAGGCCCCCATCCGGGGGCCTTCTTATTGCCCGAGCGCCTGCCGTCGTCCGCACAATAGAAAAACCCCGCCATCGCAGCGGGGCTTATCGTTGATCTACTTCGCCTGTTGGAGCTTAATTGAGATCGGCCTGTTCGGCGGCTTCCATCAGTTCTTTGACATGCTGCTGAGCGTTGGCCACGCTCGTCTTGGCTTTCGGGTTTTTCTTGGCCAACTTAATGAAGTCGTTCCACACCTGAATGTTACGAGTGTAATTTTCAGGATTACTGGACTCAATCGCCACCGCATAGTTGTATGACGCCAGATACTTTTTCGGGTTAGCCTTCAAAGCGGCTTTGAAGGCAGCGGCGGAACTCTTGAACTTCTCCTGTCCCAGGTACACCTGACCCAGCGCAAAGTGGGAGTTATAGTAGTCGCTCTTGAATTCGATCGACTTTTTGAAACCCGCCACAGCATTGGTGGATTTGGCAGTTTTCTGATATCCTTTGCCAAGCATGTAGTAACTAAGATGATCACCACCGCCCATCTCATGACACTTGGTGAGAGTCTCGATCAGCTTAGCGTAGTCTTTTTTGTAGAAATACGCTTTGCCGAGTTCTTTGTATAGATCGGCGTTGGTGCTATCGATTCCAATAGCCGTCTTAAACGAAGCCTCAGCTTCCGCGTACTTTTTCAGCTTAAGTTGCACACGGCCCAGATTGGCCAGGGCGGCGGAGTTTTGCGGATCTTTCTCGGTGGCGGTCGTGTATGTATCGAGAGCTTTCTGATAGTCCTTCTGCTGGAAATAGATGGCGCCGAGATTGATATAGGCGTCCACATAATCAGCGTCCGAGGCAATTGCCGCTTTGTAGGCAACGACGGCGGCGTCGGTGTTGCCCGCCTGCGCCTCCTGGATACCCGTGTTGTAGTGTTCCTTGGCTTTCTCAGTGTCAGCCAGGGCGTTGCCGATGATGAGGACGCTCGACATCATCACCATCGTGAATACAAGCAGTGCGTGTAGTTTCATATTTGCCTTCACAACCATGAACTTTCCCTTCATTCTATATTCAGAGCTTCTACAATTCAACTTCATTTGGGGTTCACAAAAAACGCTACAGCGAATCTCGGTGAGACTTGACTCCTGCGGCAATGTCGGCATGTTTCAGGGCCAGGATTCGCGCCGCCAAAATTGCAGCGTTCTTAGCGCCGGGCTTGCCGATCCCGACCGCGGCAACAGGTATCCCCGGCGGCATCTGCGTGACCGACAGTAGCGAATCAAGTCCTTCCAGGGCAGCCGGCAACGGCACGCCGATCACCGGCAAATTGGAATGGGCGGCGGCGGCACCCGGCAGCGCCGCCGACAGACCGGCCATAGCAATTATGACCTCGTAACCATCCTCAGCGGCGCGCGAGGTCAAGTCCGCCGTTTGCTGGGGGTGGCGATGGGCCGAACTTACTTCGATCTTGTTCTCGATATTGAAAACTGCCAGTTGGCCGGCACAGATATCTGCGTACTCCATGTCCGACTTGGAGCCTATGACGATTAGAACTTTGCTCATCGAATACCTTTACGCTTCGATCGGTTTGGATGCCTTGAAGCCGATGTCCTTACGATACTGGGCTCCTTCGAACTTTATCTTATGTACCGTCCGATAGGTCCGGTTCAATGCCGAACGCAAATCCTTGTCCATTCCCATGACACCCAGGACACGACCGCCAGCGGTATACCATCGGTTTTCTCGCCGCGAAGTGCCTGCATGAAAGACGTATGAATCGTTCTCTTGTTTACCGGTCAATCCGGCGATTTGAGCACCGGTTGCGTACTTGCCGGGGTAACCTCGCGAGGCCATGATGACACAGGCCGCCGCCCCGGGATGCCAGCTAAGTCGCCCGATCGACGCGAGTTTTTGATTAACTACTGCCATCATAACTTCGTATAAGTCCGACTCCAACAGCGGCAGCACCGCCTGAGTTTCGGGGTCGCCAAACCGACAATTGAACTCCAGGACTTTGGGACCCTGCGGTGTAAGCATCAGTCCGGCGTAAAGCACACCTTTGTAGCTGATGCCTTCCTCGTTCAGGCCGTTGATCGTCCTGGTGAGGATATGATCGTGGATCTGTTCTTTGACTTCATCGGTAGTAAAATCCGTCGGACAGTAGGCGCCCATTCCGCCGGTGTTGGGTCCGCGGTCACCGTCATAAGCCTGCTTGTGGTCCTGACTGGGAAGAAGCGGGATGATCGTCTTGCCGTCGGCCAGCGCCATGATCGACACTTCCTGACCCTGAAGGAACGATTCGATGATGATCTTTGCCCCCGCCTGGCCGAATGATTTCTTGACCATCATATCGGTGATGACAGATTCGGCCTGCTTGTGATTTTTCACGATCACGGCGCCCTTGCCGGCAGCCAGTCCCTCCGCCTT
>JAUXBJ010000340.1 GCA_030619425.1 bacterium | reverse complement strand
TTGATGACACTGAGATTATCTTCGGAGACACTAGCAACGTGAAGATATATTCAACCAATGGATCGCAGCACGTTCTGTGGGGATTCGGTCTGGACAGTTATGACCAGACTATGAATCTGGACAACTGGCGAGTAGTCAGAGATTCACTGCAGCCGCTTAGCGAGTCACCGCGGGCGACACAGCGCTTGGCAACACAAAAGAGCAAGGGAACCACCTACGATCACGTCGTCGCCTTATCTCTGGACTCTCCCCCAGTGGCAGATTCAGCGAGTCCACCTACCCAACTGGAACGATACCTCGAGGCCTGTTACCAGATAGCTCTGCAGACTGAAGACGAATCCGAGTACGACGACGCCGTCGCTGTCTTGACCAAATACGCCGAGCGCGAGGATACATCTTTGCAGAAACTGGCCCGACGCTATCTCAAGTTACTCGAAGATTTTCACAAGTAGCCAGCCGGCTTTCACGAAAATGGCTGAACTTTTGACTCGACCCAACGTACAGTTTAGCCAGAGAAAGGCTTACACAGTCCACAGGAGCTGTCGCTATGGATAAGAAACTATATCGCTCGGATACCAACAAAGTGATCTCGGGGGTTTGCGGTGGATTAGGCGATTATTTCGATATCGATCCGGTCCTCGTGCGGGTTATCGCCGTGATTTTGGCCCTGGCTCACCAAGTGACGATTGTAGCTTACATTTTCGCCTGGATGTTCGTACCCAAGAGGGAAAGTCTTGTCGAGACCCAGGCATCAGCGGAACCAGCAAGACCGGCGGAACCGAGGCAATACGATTCATCATGGCGCAAGTATCTTCCCGGGCTGGTGCTGATCGGTATCGGAGCTATTCTCCTGATGCGCGAGAACTGGTACTGGTTTGACTGGTCGGAGTTCTGGCCGGTGATGTTGATACTGGCCGGTTTGGCCCTCATGTTCTGCCGGAGCAAACGGCGACGTGAACAGGAGGCCGGTGAAAACGGCGCCGGTCAGGGGCTGGACACTCCCAACGGAGGAACACTGTCATGACTCCGGCGCGGTTTCGATGGGGCGTGCTTCTGGTTACGATTGGTCTGCTTCTGTTATTCCGGAATATGGGCATTTTTAATGACGACATTTGGATCGCCTTGGCGGTATACTCGCCGCTGGTGTTGATCGCCATCGGTATAGAGAAGATTTGTACCCGAACGAGAGTACAAGTTATATCCTACCTGACGTCTGGTTTTCTGCTGGTGGGCGGTCTTGCCATCGCCTTTTATGCCGGGTCCGGTCATGAGGGCGGATTCTTCACCGAAACCAGCCACACGATCGAATTCGATCCAAAGGTCCGGTCTCTTTCGGCTGAGCTGAACCTTAACGAGACCGATCTCACTATCCGTGACAGCGGTGATGATCTGGTCTACGGCGAATTCGCTCGTTTCACGCGCAAACCTAAAATCAGTTACCTTACGAAGAAGGGCATAGCCGAAATCTCTTTCGACAGTCGACGAATGTCGTATCTCGGTGGCGTTATCAAGATCGATACAGATGACGACCGGGACTGGTGGGTACAGTTCCACGAGGGCACCCCACTTGACCTGGAGTTGTCCGGCCACGATAACGATATTCATCTGAATATGTCGACCACACCGTTGCGCCTGCTGAAACTGGACACCGATGACGCTGCGATCTACCTCAAGATCGGTGAACTGGAACCTATGGTGCGGGTGATTGTCGGCGGCGAGGACTCACGCTTCAGACTGCGGGTGCCACAGTCGGTCGGGCTGCGCGTTCACGGCGCCGACTACCGATCCTACTTGAAACGCCTGGGTCTGGTTGGGGATAACGATGTTTTTGAAACCGACGGATATGATACGATGCCGACACGGATCGAGATTGACCTCGACGACCGCTTGTCATCGTTCTCGATAGATTACTTCTGAGCCTGAAAGGGCATAGCACGCTCCAACACGGGGACACATCGGTGTCCCCTTTTTTTATATGGGCGAGACTGGACGAAGCATGGGTGCCACACCCAGTTGTAGGTCAGGAGGCCCGTCCTCCTGACAATTATCCTAAGGCCGAAAGGTGTCAGGTTCGCAAGGAACCTGACCTACTTGGAAACTGTCCATCAGTACGAAGAGGGACTGTTTGTAAGGCGGTAGGCCAGCTCCAACTTAGGAAAAGAGAAAACTGTTGCCCTAAGGGCAGCAGTCATGTACTGTGTCTAGTGTGAGATCGCATACTTGTGGGAAGCTACAGTTGAGAGCAAGGTGATACAAAGATGAAGACGCCAGCCAAGAAGAAAGTGTTTATCCTTGGAGCGAACGGAACAGTAGGGCGGGTTCTGAAGGACGCACTCGCCGGTGATTACGATCTGGTTCTCTCCGACAAAGAACCACGCGGAGAGAATGCGGACGCCAGTGTTGTTCAGATAGACGTGACCAACTACGATGATCTCCTGGAAAGAACCCCCGAATCTGTTGATACAATTATCAACCTTACAGCGCTCCCCGAGTGTGACAGAATTGTCGACGCTCAGGCTATCAAGAGAATGAGTGCCTTGTATGTGGTCGGCTCTTACAACGTCTTTATGGCCGCCGTTCAAGCCGGCGTTAGGAAGGTAGTCTTTGCGAGCACAAATCACGTAACCGAGTCATATGAAAAGGACGGAAAATCAACACTTGACAGGGAGATTACGCCAGCTGACTTCCCGGACTCCGCTAGTGTCTACGGAGCGATGAAGTTCTGTGCCGAGCGACTAGGTGTGATGTTCTCACGGGAGTATGGATTGTCGGTCATCTCATTGCGGATCGGCACCGTTCGACAAGATGAAGTCAGGGTGGTGCAACGATGCGAGCGCACCCGGCGCACATTACTTAGCAAGACTGATACCGTCGATGTTTTCAGATCAGCTATCGAGACGAGTGCCCGCACAGGTGTCTACTATGCCGTCTCCGATAATCCAGGGCGTCCTTGGAGTATCCGAGAGACGATTAGGGACCTTGGGTTCAAGCCAACCGTCAATTCACGGACGTTGTTTGACAACACAGAATAGCGTTACGCTGCAAATCGGAGAAAGCAATGGAAGAGTATTTAAATTTCGAAACGATTGTGGGTATCATCACAATCATATCCGTGCTGATCAACATCATTCAGTATTACCGACGGCAACAGGAATACCGGAGTCTCCGGGCTCATGTGCAAGAGGGCTTCAATTCTCACTTCTTGGTCGCGAGGGCCTGCACAAGGGCGAGAGACGCTGACCCCGCAGGAGGCTCACAAGCTACATCAACGCTTCTAAGGGAACTTGACTATATTAGAGGAATTTCAGATACTGCTAGGTCGTCACTCATTGCGTTTAGTCGTGAACACTTAGGTTTTCTGCCCAAGTTTGAACATCCGGCTGAGCCGGGAAAAGAGCAGCCCAAGAACGTCATATATGGCCAGCCACCGGACAAGAATGCCGAAGAGTAGCTACAAGACCATATGTGGAATGCGTCACACTTGTTCCTAATTGTGGGACAACCGC
>JAUXBJ010000294.1 GCA_030619425.1 bacterium | reverse complement strand
GGTGGACTTCGTCGTTCCGACTGAGGTCACTTTCACTGCCACCGCCCAGTTCCCATTCCTGATGGGCTTTGTCGATACGTCTGACTGCTCGCTGGCCGGATCAGTAGATCCGTATGCATTGGGTAGCCCGAATCAGGTTGTTAGTGTAACCCGCACCTGTGGTCCCGGCACCTACTGGCTGTTCATGGCTCCCCAGTTCGACTACAACATTTACTGCGGCACTGACGATCAGTACTGGATCGCGCTGGATTGTCCGGAAGGTCCGGTACTCTGGCTGAGTGCGGCTCCGGAAACCGGAACCGTTCCGGGCGATGGTACACTGCCGATTACGGTAATGTACGACGCTACCGAGCTTGATCTCGGCACTTACTCCGCCGACCTCAGGATCACACACGACGGTCGCACCATCACGGACGTTCCGGTTACGCTGACTATTGGTACGGTGGTACCGCCTGACACGCTGGTGTTGGTACCCGATCCGATCAGTTCGATGATGGAGAACGACATCGATGGCGTGGATCCGAACGGATACATCTACATCGGTGATGATCTCGGTTGGGTTAACCCGGCCGTCACGACGGTGGGCAACGGTAGCACGACGATCCCGTGCACGTACGAGACCATCGGCTCCTATCCTGGTCTCACGGCGCCGATCCTCAAGCTGACCTTCGATCTCAGCGACTTCGCTGCGATGTACAACGAAGGTTTGATGTGGGATTGCGAAACCCGCAGTTACGTGGTGACCGGCACCGACGATGGTGGTCCCATCTCAGCCGGTGACGACTTCACCTACTGCGGCCACACCTCTGGTGATCTCAACCTCGACGGCGAGATTGACATCTCCGACTTGGTCATGATGATCGAGTACATGTTCTCCGGCGGCGATGCTCCGGAGATTCTCCTGACTGCCGATATCGACGGTAACGGTGAGGTCGACATCTCTGACCTGGTTGCCTTTGTTGAGTACATGTTCAACAATGGCGTGCCCCCAGTGCATCAGTAAGCACATTTGATTTCGCTATTCATACCCGCCGGCTTCGTGCCGGCGGGTTTTCTTGTGGGATAATCGGGTCTTGGTTTCTTCGCAATCAATGGTGTGATCCGACGATCTGCAGCCACCGACCCTTTCAACATGTAACCTGTGTCGGTCCATATACTCCGACTATAATGCGTATGCCTCTGGTTATATGATGCCGGACATAAAGGGGTTGAATAAGCCGCAAATCTTTGTATTATCTTCTGCCACAAGTGGTTGGCCGATCGCGGTAATCGACCCGGGAAACAACGATGTGATTCATTTCACTTTTTTTAGGGCTAAAGCATTGACACATTCACTGATTCAGGTTACTTTCTGACAAAAGTCAGAAAAATCAGTAAGACATAACCATGACGGCAAAGAACTTTTACACCACCTCGGAAGCGGCCGAACTTCTGGCCGTATCGCCAGACACCGTCCTCAGGTGGGTGAAGGCAGGGAAAGTGCGCTCGCATCGAACACCGGGTGGACACTGTCGAATCCCAAAAGAATCATTGGCGTTACTCTTGCCGAGGGCGGATAGGGGTTCGCAAGTGAAAGCCGGGTCGGAACAGCAGGCAGTCTATCAGTACTGTTGGAACTTTGGAGTTGATGGGGACACCATAAGCGAAGGTTGCAGAAACTGTGTATCCTATCGCAGTCGAGCCCGTCGCTGCTATCAGTTGCGACAGGTGCCCCAACAGTTTGAACGTCTCAATCTACACTGTCCGATGGCGTGCGCTGAGTGTGAATACTATCGATTGATGAAGGAGCGTGGGACCGGATTGTTGGTTGTCAGTCGTAATCGCCGTTTGACCGAGGGCTTAAAGCACGGTTTGGAAACACCCGAGTTGACCTTGAGGTTTGCCGGTAGCGAGTATGATTGCGCCGCGGCGATCGACAAGTTTCGCCCCGATTATGTGGTCGTCGACTGCTCGTTTGGCACCTCGCACACTCGCGAGATTTGCCAACACCTGATCAACGACGACCGTATTCCATTTACGCGGATTATCCTGACTTCGAAGACATCCCGTGTGACCGATTGCCGCGACGGTGAGATATTCGGGTGGATCAGCAAGCCGTTTTCAACGCAATTGTTGAAGGACATGATTGACCGAGCGGCCAATGTTTAGCCCTTTACTTATCGGGCCTCCATAATAGCGCGCCAAAGTTGAACAAGAGAAAGAACCTCGACTGATAACAAATGGCCCTTGTGCCGTCAGGTCTCTCTCTCTGCCTGACGGCTTCTGTATATACCGAGTATGGGTGTCACGGCTTCGCCGAGATTGCCGCGCTCCGTGCGACACAAGTGTCTTCGGTCGCTCGCAATGACCAAGAGAGAGGGCAAAGTTCGCGACAATCCCACCTGCTACGGGCAGACCGGCGGTGCGGGTCCTTCGTTGAACATATAATCGACCAGACACACCAAATCGGCAATGTCAGGACCGGAACCATTGCCGTCGATGTCCGCCTCCATGGGACAACCGAAACCGTCCCCTTCGTTGAACATGTAATCAACAACCCAGATCAAATCGGCGATGTCCAGCGTCTCGCCGCCGGCGTGGTCGACGTTGCCGCGCAGCGTGCAGCAGCAGGCATCACCGATACCATCCTCGTCGGTGTCCTCCTGACCGGCATTGGCGATGGTCGGACAGTTATCGATATCACCGCAAACGAGATCGCCGTCGACGTCGTTTTCCGGATCATTCGGGCAGTCGTCACACAGGTCGCCGAGCCCGTCACTGTCGGCGTCGGCTTGGGCCGGGTTGTAGATGGTTGGGCAGTTATCGTCGGGGCACGTGTTCTCCGGGTGTCCGGGATCACCATAGCCGTCACCGTCGGAGTCAACACAGATATAGATGGAACCCACATAAGTCTCGCTGACGGCTGAGAAAGCCGACCACTGGTCCTGGGCATCCTGAGCGCGCACCCGGTAATAATAGGTACCGATGGCATGGTCGGTGAAACTGTATGACGTATCCGCTATATCTGAAGCAACAATGGTTTCCGAGCCGTAACCTTCAACAGGGTAGATGTCGTCGACGTAGATACCCTCGCCCGCTACGTATCCATCAGTGCAGTATGATACACGAAGAAAGACGGACTGTCCTTCGTAAGCCGCGAGATCGAACAACGCTTCCGTCCAGCCGCCCGAAGAGCCGGTTATACCATTGCCTCGATTGTTACCGTGCGGATTGTAATTGGTCGTGATGTTGCCCGCTATCGGGGTGAAGGTGACACCATCACCTGACACTTCGACATAGGCATAATCCCAGTCGGATTCGATATCGTACCAGAGCCACACTTTCAGGCTGTCATCCGGCTGCACCGAGACAGCGCTGACGGTCTGGATATATCGGTTGAAGTTGTGACCGGACTCGGAATAGAAGCTTGAAGGGAAGGAGTGCTCGCGAGCGGTGGAGATTGAAAACTGATTGTTGCTCCAGTTGTCGAAGTCATCCGCTTCATCGGTGATGCGCTGAAAGTTCTGCATCTCCATCAGTTCATAGTAAACAGCCGGGTTCAGCGTGTCGTCATGGCTCCAGGCGACGTCGTACCCAATGCTGTCGACAGAATCGGCGACGTACAGCACCGGCGGCTCAGGCGGTGCGATCTGGTATATGCCACCGGCCATTTCAATAAGGAACAAAGCCGGTCCCATGTTCTCGGCCACGAGCGGTTCAACACGATCCAACGGCGGCCAAAAGTTGTCGCTGTAGGAACCTACCTCGATAGTGAAAGCATAATTTTTGTTCTTGATCGTCTGCTCGCCATAACCCCAGTCGACGGTGGAGCCGTTGACCAGATACAGGCCGGTGATGGGCGACGGATCGTATCCGTTCATGGACTCGATTGAATCACCCAGGGCGGCAAACAGGTCGTTTTCAGGAGTAAGTATGTAGTCATAGCCCCACGGCCAGAGGATTAGGTTGCCGTG
>JAUXBJ010000031.1 GCA_030619425.1 bacterium | reverse complement strand
GTCGATGTTCCGGAAGATCCCCAACTACAGTTGATGATTTTGGCGCCGTTACGAGCAGCATACTGCATAGCGGTGCCGCAATTGTTGGTGTTTACCCAACCGAGTCCATCGGCGCCAAGGGCGCCCACGCGCAGACACATAATGCGCACACCGCGGTAGGAGCGATGGCCGCCGTACCAGCCGCCGGCTATGCCGGCGCCGTCAGCGCCATTGTTGGTCATCTCGGCCATGATCCCACCGACATGAGTGCCGTGACCGTTGCGGTCCATCGGGTCCGTATCAATGCCACCGCCGTCCTCATCCGGGTGCGGGTTGCCGATACCGGTGAGGAAGTCGTAGCCGATAAGGTCATCGGTAATGCCGTTGCCGTCGTCATCGACACCGTTGAGATCGTCCACATCGTAGACCACGCCGTCGCCGTCCATATCCTCACCCGGATTGACCCAGATATTGCCTCTCAGGTCGGAGTGGTTGTAGTTCACGCCGGAGTCGACATCGGCGACAATGACGGTGTCTGAGCCGGTCTCCTGGTCCCAGGCGGCTCTGACATTCATACCCAAGTTGACCAAGTGCCACTGCTCATTGAACCGCGGATCATCGGGTGTGATCGCAAGCGGCATGGCCCAGACCGGTTCGGCCGTCCGTATGTTTGGGTTCTGCAGAAGCGCGTCGATTACCTCGCTGACCGGAGTGGTTTCCGGAAATGACAACTCATAGAACCGTGTGTAGTCCGGCAAGCCGGAGTTGATCTGTCGCGGCCCTGATCCGGGGAAAATCTCGGCCGCCTCAGTGATTGACAACTGTTCCAGAATCGGATCCAAACTGCCCAAACCGAAGTTGACCCGGCCGAACCCTCGATGCAGTCTGCTCAAGTCGGCATCATCCTCAAAGACGACGGTGACCTTTCCCTTGATAATGTACGGTTTGGGTGTTTCTCCACTTTCATAAACACGACCATACCCATCCATCGGCATGGCAACCAACGCCGCCACTACCATGAGGGGACCGATCAGCACACGTGACCATCTTTTTGTCATCTTCTAACCTACTTCCAAGAGTCTATTGAACTATTTAACAACATCTGTTTAATACTACTAACGTCCGGTCGGCTCAGAAAGTTAACACTGAATTCATCGACGGCATGTGGAACCATGACCGGGTCAACTTCGGCAGCCATCCAGATTGTGCAGAGCACCAATAAAACGGTCTCAAATATGCAGTAAGGGCGGTTTTCTGCCGTTGACATTCGTGAGGGAGAGCAATCGGCACAGACATCCGCCCGGGCGGTCTATCGACGAGAACACACTTATGAATATAGTACAAATCGCCGTTTTTCCAAGCAAAAAAGAAGGCCACCCCCGTAGATGACGGGGGTGGCTTGAGGTTTATCTAATGGATCCTAAGATCCAGTCAGATCAATCCTTTTACGGACATGGCGGAGGCGGATCACCACCGACAAACATGTAATCAACCAAGTAGACCAGGTCGGAAATATCGATGTCATTAGCCCCATCAACACCGTCACCGCTGTCGCTACCATCGACATTGGCTTCCGCCCAGCACGGCGGCTCTGCACCATTGACGAACATGTAGTCGACCAGGTAAACCAGGTCGGAGATGTCGATGGCATCGTCTGCTCCATCGTTGTAATAGTCGACATCACCGCGGCCAAGCGGAGGATTTATTTCATTGCAGCAGCCGAGGCATGGATTCGGATCACAGGATACGCCGTCACCCTTGTACGTGCCGCCCGCATCCAGACAAGCCTGTTCGCTCATGACGAAACAGTCTTCCCCGATACAGCAGGCGCCTACCACCTTTGGCACCAAGTGCTCTTGATACCAAGCATGACAGTGTTCAACATTAACGATGAATTGAGCATAACCCAGATAAGAGGTAATCAAGCACTTAAAGATGATGAGTCTCTTGGCCGGAGTCAACGTGTAGTTGTTCCGGAAGGTCATCACCGCGTGCAAGTCGGCGTCTAACGAGTCAGTCTCAATGACATAGCCTTCGTTGGTCGTCATATTGGCATTCAACTCTTCTTCAATGAAGCCGCCGGCCGGATAGACCCACGTGGAGTTATCTTCGGTATAAGCACCGTATTGCTCAGGCACCTCACCGTCTAACAAGGTCAAGGTGTCGGGGCCGTCGATTTCCACGATGTCAAGCAATGCCATACCGCCGTAACGGTCTGAGTTCTCCAGTTTCTCGACGTCGTTGTCCTGGTTAAACTCAGAACCTTGCTGATAAATCAGCCGGTTGGTCATATCGAAACCGGACCGGTTCCAGGCAGCCGAATCAGACGGGATATCCCAGTCCATCGCTTCACCGATGTTCAGGCCTTCAAATATCTCATCGCCAGTCGCAAGCGGATGTTGCATTATCTCCAGCACCTGAATCATGAAGTTGCATCCGTTCCCTTCTTGAAAATACGGAGCGATCCACAGCTTCTTGATGAGAATACCAGTATCACGCGTCACGAACTCCGACTGATACAGTTCGAAATCACCCATATCCACTGGCGGTATGTGACCCCAGGGGAAGAAGGCTTCGTCGTCCAGGTAGGACGTTCCGAAGATCGACCAGTTACACCGGACAGAGTCAAGCGCGTCGGTCCAGCAGATGACCGGTGAGCAGTCATAAGCATAGACCGTGGCGTCGCCGGGGATGGTGTCCTCAGCGCCTTCCAGATCGTCCGGATCTCCGTAGTCGAAGAAGTCTAGGTTGACATGGCCGGCGCCCTGGTTACCCCAGTTACCGGTGTTGGCCACGACCAGCGAAAAGCAAGTCGGGGATTGGGTGTAAATGGTATCAAACGCCGGGTGAATGAGCGTGTCAGCTACCCTGAAGTCGATCGGCAACACGTCCGGGTTAGTCGACTGGTTACCGGTGGCGGTCAGGTTACCAGTCAGAATCACGATAGTACCCGGCAGGTTGACGGCGAGGTCGGCGTTAATATAGACATCTCCGGTGATGGTGTTACCGGTACCGGAAGGAACATTCACCGTGCCCTGGAACCCGGACGAAACCGTCAGCCAGGTGCTGTAAGGCCCCGCGTCCATATTGAGAGTAAAAGCAAAGCTCAAGTCAGTGTTACCTGAGTTCTCGATGGTCAGCGGTTTGGTGTACATCGTGCCATGCTTGGTGTACTCAGGAAACCCGATCTCCCTCCAGGAGGGGTTGAAGATCGCTGTCGGAACCGGCTCGACACAAGCCAGACGGAACCATTGCACGTCGGCCTGCTGCCAAGTACCTTCATCCTGTACGATACCACCGGGATCAGGATCGGCGATGTACTGAACATCGAGGAAGTAATCACCAGTATACCCTCCGGACGGATCAATCACCACAGCGCCAGTCATGTTTCCGGTCAGGTTGGTGCCGAGGCGGTTCATGTTCGACCAGTGCTCACTGCGGCACGGGCCACCCGGTTCGCCCGGATCATGAGTGCAGCCCGACGTATGAGTGTTGGTCAGGTTACGAGGAGCGTCCCAGGTCAGACCAGAGTCGTCGGAAACGGCCAGGTAAAGTTCGCCATTGGCCGCACCGACCTGGTCAGTACCACCGTCGAGGGCACGCTGGTGACAGTCGTTCATCATTACAGCGGGATCGTTGAACTGGGTCCACATGCCATACAGCTTGCCGTCGCACTCGCCGATGCTCATCTTGGAACCCTGCATCTGCCACGCGCCGCCGCTACAGTGAGTCTGATCGTACTCAAGGTTGGCGACCGTACGGATGTTGCCGGGGGCAAGGTCCGTACCCCACTGGAAGATACGGCAGTCAAATCCAACCGAACCGCCTGTATTGGCGTCAGCCGGCCAGACGCGGCCACTCCACAAGATATGCAAATGCTCGTCGGTAGTCATCAGAGCCTGCAAGTCGGTGTAAGGACGGTAGCCGGCTTCACCGTCGACATTCTGAGTCACATTGATCATCGGTCCCCAGGAGCCGGGGGCGCCGTAGTTATTGGATATCTGATACCAGATGTCATTATCCAACTGCGAATACTGCCAATAGCCATGACTCGAAGCGGGGGCCGTCGCCGGTGACGGCAGGTTGGCGGTCCAGACCAGGGCTGCCTTACCAGTGGTCTTGGAACAGGCCACATCCTGGGCGATATCGTGAACTGTGTCGACGACATAGGGAGGATCATCCCATACGCCCAAGTGGTTGTTACCAACCTTACGGAAGTAGATAATGGCCTGCGGGTCACCGGCGCCCGGCTCAGACACCTGGGCGAAGATGTGCAGGACATTCAGGTTCTCATCGCTAGGATGCTCTTGGTACCGGATCGACGGCCAGATGGGCGTCTTCAGAGAGTCCAACGGGTCCTGGCCGGTACCAGCCGCAATGATCTCTTTCGGTATCGGGGCGTTATTGCCGAAACTGAAACCACCAGCGACATAATCCCAGTAAGTGTGAACGGAGTAGCCGGGACCGGGGTTGTTATGACCGCTGAGAACGCCGCGGCCGTCATTGGTGACGTCCATAGAGACGTAACCAGCGTACTCACCGGGTTGCTGCATCTTATGCTGGCCTTTAAACTCACCAGGCGTAGGGCAGACACCGCCGCCGGCATAATACACGTTGTAGGCGTAGTGACGGTTTACTTGGACTTCGGTCTCCAGCCTCATCCACAGAAAGTGGATCATGAAGCCCCATCCGGTCTCACCAGCATTGTTGCCCCAATCGACCATACGAGCCATACGCCCGTTGTGCTGGTAATCGTACCAGGTGTCACCGACTTTGACGCCCACCCACGGAGGGGCGGAAGAAGAAGAGGCGGTACCCAACGACATACTTTCACTCGGCTGAACGGGAGCGTTGGCATCGAGCGAGCCGGTACCGTGCACATCCGGGTATGGAAGCGCATAGTGCATCGCCTTCTGCAGCCTCGGGTTAATCACTCGCGGTGATTCATCGGGCGATTTGACGGCTTGAGCCGACATCGCCACAAGAACGACCGCCAGTAAGGAGAGCACCAGAATTGTCGAAATTCTCCTTGTCATTCAATTGCTCCTTTCGAGAGATGAAAAGTTCCCAACTTATTCTGCCTTCAAAACTAACTCGGAGCGAATCGGCACCGGTTATCAGAACCGACCGAACAATCTTCCGAGCAGCAGTTCCAAATGCCAAGCAATCGCAACGATTACTTATTACTGTGAGATACCTCCTTTCCCGAAACCAAACAGACAGGCCCTAGCAGTGACCTCCTGCGGTTTCCGGTTTGATCGTCCTAAAGCTCAAGATGTTTAAGTAAACTCTCAACAAGCCTATTCCGGCTTAGGGTTTACCCAAGCCAACATATAAAGAGACAGCCGCTCAAGGCTACCTCGTATGGATGCTTCGTGAAAAATCGCTGTTACCAAGCGACAAAACGTAAGACCAAAAAAGTCACTAGGTCATTTTTCACCTACGAAGACCACACTATAGATAACGGTTAACGCAAAAGATGTCAAGTCTTTTCGCATTGTAAAGGGGCAAAAAATGTGTTTGTCCGCCCCCGCTGAGGCTATTAGCGCACCAAGCAAAAAGCCGCTCAGAGAACGGCTTTTTGGCGAATTGCTGGAGGCGGGTTCGGCGCAATTATTGCGGCGGTCGTGGTCCCGCGTGATAGAGGAAGTTGATCATGTAGACGATGTCGGCGACATCGATCGCGCCACTCATATCCGCGTCGCCGACGTCCATGGGATTGGGCGCCTCGCTGCCTCTAAACATGTAGCCGGCTAGTATTACAATATCATTCAATGTATACTTATCGTTGCCGTCAAGATCACCTCTAAGCATGCTAACGACATTGAGATGAGTGATCATGGTGTCGGCCAGACCGGTGCCATCAGTGGCTATAAACGAGATCTGGAAAACCTGTCCGATCTGGCCCGGGTCGGGCCCAAAATAGTATGTACCTACGCCGCCGGTTGTATCCCAGAAAGCGTTGGCAATAACCGGTGTCGCCTCCAGCGTAACCGGCGTGCCTTCGGGATCGGTGGCGGTCAGCGCCTGAGTCCACGGGAAGTCAACGAACACATCGATAGTATCAGGCAGCGTTTCCGACCAGACCGGTGCCTGGTTGCCGGCCTCGGTCACGATGATCTCAATGGTCGCGGTGTCGGCGGCTCCATCGTTGTCATCGGCGATAAACGAGATGAAATACTGGCCGGCCTGGGTGTAGTCCGGTATGAACTCGAACGTCATGATATTCGAGGACCATTGGTAGATCGTGTAGTTGCTGTCCGGCAGACCTTCGGCCCGCAGGGTAGGAACATCACGGTCATCCTCCGCCTCTACGAAGAGTTCGATGATCTGTCCTTCACTGATGCTGAACGGCCAGAGGGAGTCGGAGAAATTGATGCTCGGCGGTTGGTTGCGATCGTACACCCTGATTGTCTGAGTGCCAGTGGAGTCTTTCAGTTCAGGATCGAACTCATCGATCGCATAGAATTTCAAGTATACAATCGTCGGGGGGATACCGCCCTGTGTATAGTCCGGTACGAATGTCAACAGACCGTTCTGGTATTCTCCGTCCCAGGTTATGTCAAAGGTCATGTTGGGCAGCAAGCCTCCGGTGCCGTTGACGTCGGGCTGAATGTCCGGCATTGAGCCGTCGTAGTCCAGGGCCAGAACCTCAAATAGCAGGGTATCGAGTTCCATGACCGAATCGGGCTGGTTGAACGGGATCAACAGCCACGGCGGACGGTTCACATCGGTCACCGTGATAATCACTTCGGCCGAATCGACATCACTCGGGAAATCGGCGTCGGTGGCATAGAACATGACACTGTAGGAGCCGGAATCGTCGTAGGTGGTGATCCACTCAAACGTGTAAATGCTGTCATCATCGAGATCGTCAAAGGTGGCACTGCCCGGAAGCGCCGAACTGGTCAGTATCGGCGGCGGACCATCCACGTCGCCGGCTTCGACCGTGAACGAGACGGTGTTGAGTTCTTCCACGGTTGGATTGGAAAGCGGTTCCAGCACCGGTGGCTGGTTGCCGGCCTCGGTTACATTGACGGTGAGTATCGCCTGAGCCGAGTCGCTGCCGTCATGGGCGAAAACAGTGATATCGTAGAGGCCCGCCTGACGGAAGTCCGGTGCGAAAGTAAACCAAGCGACGCCGTTGCCTGAGTCGACAAAGGTGAAGTTGTCCGGAACGGTCAGCGTATCCACACTGTAAGTGATCGGTTCCAGCTCCGGATCCTGCGCCGTCAGGCTGTCGGTCAGGATCAGTCCCTCGGTTATCGTGAAGGTTGGAACAGGATCGAACACCGGCGCCTGATTGCCGGCCTCCTGAACCTGAATCAGGACTAGTTCCTCGGTGACGTCCATACCGTCATCGGCGAAGAAAGTGACCGCATAGAGTCCGGCCTGGAGGAAGCTGGGGCTGAAAGTGTAAGTACCCGTACCGTCGAGATTGTCGACGAAACCGGCGTTTTCATGCAAGGTATCGACAGACAATATCGGTGGCAGACCGCCATCCGGATCGCTGGCAGTAACATTGATCACCAGCGTCTCACCCTCCAATACGGTCTGCGGTCCGATCGAGTCGAGAACCGCTGGGATATTGGTGCCGACTGTTGTTATCTCAACGTTCATCGTCGTGCTCAACTGTGGCGTGCCCTGATCGATGGCCATGAATGTAGCCGTATCGATACCCTCCTGACCGTGGTCGGGGTGGAAGGTGAAGCGACCGGTGTTGTCACCGTAATCGACAAAAGTGGCGTTGGTCGGCAGCAAGATTGCGGTCAGGAAAACCACACCGACAGTATCGGGGTCGGTCGTGTCGGAGGCAGTAACGAGGAAAGTGAGTGAATCGCCCACGGCAACGCTGAACGGTCCGGCCGGTTCAAACGCGGGCGCCTGGTTGGCTTCGAGCGTCGTAATGACGAAAGTAGCCGAGTTGGCCTGGTACGGTGGGGCGACTTCGGATGCAAAAATGTGAACAGTATCCATCCCGGCGTCGAAGTAGTCGGGTGTGTAAGTAAGAACGGCCACACCGTTACCGCTGTCGACGAAGGTTATGTGGTCCATTAAAGTGTTGGCGGAGATCGTCACGAATCCACCTTCGGGATCACTGGCCGTGATTACCATTATCAGCGCGTCGCCTTCATAGACGGTAGTATCGGGGATAGGATCTATTACTGGCGGCTGATCGCCGGATTCGGTGACCGTGATATTAACCACCTCGGAATCGATCAGCGCCCCGTCATCAGCGTAGAAAATGACATCATGTATCCCCGCCTGCAGGAAGTCCGGTGTCCAGTCAAAGATGCCGGAGCCGTCGAGGTTGTCGATGAAACTCGCCCCGGTCGGCAGTGTCCCGGTGGAAAGCGCCGGAATAGTGCCGTCTGAATCGCTGGCAGTGGCGGTGAAGGTTAATGCGAAACCCTCAGTCGCCATCTGCGCGCCTATCGAGTCAAGTACCGGTGCGTGGTTGCCGGATTCTGTCACCGTGATGACAACTTGTTCGCTGTCTATCAGAGCGCCGTCATCAGCGTAGAAGGTGACAGTGTCAATGCCGGCTTGCGTGTAATCGGGCGTCCAGTCGAAGACACCGCTGCCGTCGAGGTTGTCGACGAAGGTCGCGCCGGCGGGTAACGTCGAAGTTGACAAGACGGGGATGGTGCCGTCGGCGTCAGTAGAAGTCACGATAAAGTTCAGAAGGATCCCCTCGGTGATTGTCTGCGGGCCGATAGCGGCCAGCACCGGCGGCTGGTTACCGGCGTCATTAACCGTAATAGTGACAATCTCACTATCCGGGAGAGCCACACCGTCGTCAGCGTAGAAAGTGACGTCGTACATTCCCTCCTGGGTGAAATCCGGCGTCCAGTCAAAGATGCCGGAACCGTCACCATTGTCGACAAAGGTCGCACCGGTCGGCAAGGTCGAGGTTGACAAGGCCGGGATAGTACCGTCCGGATCGGAGGCGGTCACTACAAAGTTGAGGATCACGCCCTCATCAATCAACTGTGGTCCTATCGGCGCCAACAGTGGCGGCTGGTTGCCGACTTCGTTAACCGTGATGACGACCTGTTCACTATCGATCAAAGCGCCGTCATCGGCATAGAAGGTGACATTGTGCAGCCCGCCCTGAGTGAAGTCCGGCGTCCAGTCGAAAACACCGCTGCCGTCGCCGTTGTCAATAAAGGTAGCGCCGGTCGGTAAGGTCGAAGTCGACAGAGCCGGGATGGTGGCATCGGGATCTGACGCAGTGATGCCGAAGTTCAGATTGACGTCTTCGGTTCCGGTCTGTGGACCGATTGGATCGAGCACCGGTGGTTGATTACCGGCCTCGTTGATAGTGAATACGACCTGTTCGCTATCGATCAACGCGCCGTCATCGGCGTAGAAGGTGACATTGTGTATTCCGGCATCGGTGAAACCGGGCGTCCAGTCGAACGTGCCCGAGCCGTCTCCGTTGTCGATAAAGCTCGCGCCTGAAGGCAAGGCTGACGTCGACAGGGCCGGGATGGTGACATCCGGGTCGCTGGCCGTGATGCCAAAGTTCAGATTGATGTTTTCTGTTCCGGCCTGTGGACCGATTGGATCAAGAACCGGTGATTGATTACCGGCCTCGTTAACGGTGATAACGACTTGTTCACTATCAATCAACGC
>JAUXBJ010000290.1 GCA_030619425.1 bacterium | reverse complement strand
CTACCTCCGTTACTTGCTCAATTCCTATTTCAGGCGGGCTCCATGACAAACCGGTACACCCTTGATTAATGCCTGCCGCTTCAGTTTTGCCTCCGATGTTGTATCAATGCTGAAAAGGATAATCATTGACCAGGGCCGCGTCAACTTCTTATCAATAGACTTAATGGCAGCGATTGCTGGTGGGTAACCCGGTATGCGGTTCTGTTGAACTATTCGCGATTCGAAGGGTGATCGAATGAATGAGATAACGATACGCAGCTACGATGAATCCGACGAAGAGCAAGTAGTCGAACTCTGGCGCGAGGTCTTTCCTGATTCCCCCGCCCACAACATATCGCAGGAAGATATCCGGCGCAAGTTAGCCGTTCAGCGAGAGTTGTTTCTGGTTGCTTGCCGTGGCGATGAGTTGGTCGGTACTGCCGTGGCGGGCTATGACGGCCATCGCGGCTGGGTCTACTATGTTGCGACCAGTCCCCGTTTTCAACGGCAGGGGATCGGTTCGATGCTGATGCATCGAGTCGAATCAGACCTGGCCGACATGGGGTGTCCTAAACTCAACTTGCAGGTGCGAGCATCCAACCACGAGGTGGTGACCTTCTACAAGAGTCTCGGATACCAAGTAGAAGAACGCGTGAGTATGGGAAAGCTGTTGAAGGATCATTCATGAACCTCGGCAGCCAGTCCGAAGTAGCGCCTATTCGCGCACTCTTGCTCAAGCATCCGCGCGACGCCTGGAAGAGCCAGGCTGAAGTGGACGCACGGTATCAGAAACTCAATTATATCGGCCGACCGGATTATGCGAAGGCGTTGGTGGAGTACGATCGTTTTGTCTCGTTGCTGACGGCTGAGGATGTCGACATACACTTCCCGCCCGCCGATGAACGAACCGGGCTTGATTCGATTTACGTGCACGATCCCGTGATTATTACACAGGCGGGTGCTATCCTCTGCAATATGGGCAAACAGGCGCGTAGCGGTGAGCCGGCGGTGGTGGGAGTGTTTCTTGAGAGCATAGGCATCCCGATTCTGGGCGCTATCACAGGCGAGGGACGATTAGAAGGGGGCGATGTAGTCTGGCTCGACAACACCACGCTGGCCGTCGGTTTGGGCTATCGTACCAATCGCGAGGGCGTAAGGCAGCTTAAGGAACTAACGGCCGGCCTGGTCGAAGAGTTTGTGGTAGTGCCGCTGCCGCACTGGGAGGGTCCCGATGATGTGCTGCACCTGATGTCGATGATCAGCCCGGTCGATCACAATATCGCGGTGGTTTACTCGCGGTTGATGCCGGTAACATTTCGGCAGTGGTTGCTGGACCGAGACATGAAGCTCATCGAAGTGCCGGACGACGAGTACGATAGCATGGCCTGCAACATCCTCGCTACCGAACCGAGTAACTGTATCATGCTGAAAGGCAACCCTCGCACCAGAGGTCAGCTCGAAGAAGCCGGTATCGAAGTAAGCGAGTATGAAGGCAACGAAATATCGCGCAAGGGGGCCGGCGGTCCCACTTGCCTGACCCGCCCGCTCTGGCGGGAGTAATCACCCATACTTCCCAAAACGCAGCCAAGTCTCGCGGTCGTCCGCGTTGAGATAGCTCTGGTTGACCAACTCAGGGATTTCAAGCAACTCAACATAGTGTCTGAGCAGGGACAAAGGCTCAAGAAGACCAATACGGCCATCTCGATATTTCGCGATCAGTTGCGCCAGTTTGCGCGTCGGCTTGCTCGGAATAGCTGTTTCTATGCGGTGCAGTACCGATCTCATAACGCGAGCGTTCTTCGCCGGCGTTGACCGAACGGCCAAAGCCCGCATGAACAAACCGCGGTACATTTCCGCGAAAACAGTCGGGGTAAGGTCACAGCTTGATGCCAGCAGTTTGTCCAGGGCGCGCCGGAGCTTCACACTGTGGGCATCGAGCAACAACCGTTCTCGTTCGTGAAAACGTCTGATCTTGCTCACGGAAGGACGCTGCATCAGATCCAATTGCACTCGGTTGTAGGCGAACACGCGCGTGACAAAGTTGTCGCGAGTGTCGGCATCGTACAATGACCGTTCTTCTATCAGAGGCAGGGATGGATATCGTCGCATGAGAGCCATCGCAAACAACCCCATCGCACGATAGGAAACACGTCCCGAGGAACCGTATAACCGGACTTTCTCCAGACCGCAAGTAGGCGATTTCGATTTCAAGATGAAGCCGCAGGTGTGCGCGAGATCACGCTGCTTAACCCGCCGGGTAGCGTACCGGTTCATCATAGACGTGTGGTCGGCGCCGGTCTCGTTACCCACCAGGTGCGGTGCTTCTACCGTCCCGTGCAGGTCGATAGTCTCGCGCGGCACGCCCATGCCCGTTTCGACCTCAGGACAGACCGGCACAAAGGTGAAGACCTTTCCAAGCACATCGGTGATATAGCGATCATGCTTGTGCCCGCCGTCAAACCGAACCCGTTTCCCCAGCAAACAGGAACTGACACCGACAGCCAAAGTTGTGTTGATATCGTCTGTTTTTATGTCTGTCACCTGTAGTTTCCGACCGTCGCACTGCGCTGAAAGAGCGATCAACAGTGTGTCGCCAAAGTATGCATACCGACTTGCGAAATCAAGCAGGGCCGGGCACATATTTATATTGTTAAGGGACCCGACACTGAATAGCATATACCGTGTTCGTGGAGTGGTCACACACGTCGTGCACATTGAAGAATGGGATTACAGTCACTGTCGGTCCGTGGGAACTCGCGGGGCCGCCGTGATGTTAGTCGTCTCAAGAGCAAGGCAGACCACTGATGAGACAGATAACAATCCTGGATATTTCGACACTCTTTGAATAACGGAGGAAGCTATGGAGAACTGGACCAGCGTGTTATACGAGTATGCTGCTCTGTATGGAACGCGCGTAGTCGGCGCAATCGCCA
This sequence comes from bacterium, assembly GCA_030619425.1. GTDB lineage: Bacteria > Zixibacteria > MSB-5A5 > GN15 > FEB-12 > JAJRTA01. The sequence goes on along the minus strand of JAUXBJ010000290.1, from coordinate 1,078 downwards.
TTCTCGTACTCGGTCGCATCGGCGTCGGCATCATAGCCGGTATCATTCGTCGGCTCATGCTGCGTAGCAAAGTTGACGAAACCCTGACGAAATTCGTCACCAGTCTGACAAGGATTGCGCTTCTCGTGTTTGTCTTTATCGCGGCTCTTGGTGCGCTGGGATTCGAGACAACATCGTTTATAGCCGTCATCGGTGCGGCCGGCCTGGCCGTCGGTTTCGCCTTGCAAGGATCGCTGGCCAATTTCGCTTCCGGGGTCATGCTGGTGATCTTTCGGCCGTTCTCGGTGGGGGACTTCGTGGAAGCTGGCGGACTGAGTGGCGCGGTTGAGGAAATTCACATTTTCAGCACCGTCCTCAGGACACCCGATAACAAAAAAGTCATTATACCCAACAGCAAAATCACCGGCGACAACATTATCAATTACTCGGCCAAGGACCAGCGCCGGGTTGACATGGTGTTCGGCATCGGCTACGGCGATGACCTGCAACGGGCAAAACAGATACTGGAGAAGCTGACAGCCGAGGATAGCCGAATCCTGAAGGATCCGGCGCCGACGATCGGAGTGTTGGAACTGGCCGACAGCTCGGTCAATTTCGCCGTTAGACCGTGGGTGAAGACTGATGATTACTGGGCGGTCTATTTCGATTTCACGGAAAACGTGAAGCTGACGTTTGACCGCGAAGGTATCTCGATACCGTTCCCGCAGCAGGATGTTCACATGCACCAGATAGCAGCAAGCTAAGGAGACAGAGATGCACAGGACGGCAATCATTGTCGGAGTTACGATATTGACGGCACTGGCCCTCGCGCCGGTGGCCCTGGCCAATGCCGACAGTAGTCATACTGGTTGGAAGAAATCATTGATCATCGATGCCACAACCACTCAGACGTCGTACTCCGATTCGTGGGTAGGCGGTGAAGCCGGTTCGGTCAACTGGGTTAGCAACCTCAACAGCAGCGCTGAAAAGCAGCTCAAGGAGTGGTTTGATTTTCGCTCGACATTGAAACTGTCGTTCGGTCAGACGATCACTCAGGACGCCGAAACGAAAAACTGGAGCAAACCCAGGAAGTCAACCG